>CALZIH010000018.1 GCA_945787305.1 uncultured Desulfobulbaceae bacterium
AATGGCCGGTTTTGAATCGCCGGAGGCTGTGTCGCCTTTGACCCAGGGATCGGTATTTTCCACTTTTAGATTAATGAAAATTGGCAGGGATAGTCCAATGGGAGTGCCTTCAAACAATAAAATACCAAGAGCGACACTGGATTTTACGGTGCCGGCTATCAACCCTCCTGCCTCGGTCACTCCGATATGGAGCGGGTAGTCGGTCTCCTGGGAAAGCCTGCGATAACCGGCAATGGTGGTCAAGGTGTCAGAGGACTTGATGGAAATCTTGATATCCGCAAAACCTTTTTCTTCCAATAGACGAACATTTCTCAGGGCACTGTTAATTAAAGCATCGGGCCGTTCAGGCGTAGGGTAGCCGAATTGTTTTAAAAGGTCCTTTTCAATGGAGCCGGAGTTGACACCAACCCGGATGGGAACCCGATGTATCTTTGCCGCATCCACAACCCGGGCAACCTTATCCGGCCCACCGAGGTTTCCGGGATTAATGCGGATGCCCTGGGCACCATGCTCCATGGAGGCTACCGCCAATCTGGCATCAAAATGGATATCGGCAATAAGCGGAATGCTGATTTGAGCCCGTATCCGTTCAATGGCCACAGCAGCGGCCATTTCAGGAACGGCAACCCGAATAATTTCACAGCCGACCTTTTCAAGACGATGTATCTGGGCAACGGTCGCTGCGACATCGGCGGTGTCGGTATTGGTCATCGACTGTACCGATACCGGAGCGTTACCGCCAATAGCGACTCCCCCCACCTGGATCTGTTGTGTTTTGTTGCGCTCAATCATAGGGTCAATCGTGGATTACTGAAAAAACAACTGCTTTCATTTGAACAAAAAGTGTGCTCTTCTCCATGGTCGGTGTCGTAACAAGCTCGCCACAAACGGCAGAACAGTTCTTTTTTTTGTTTTTTTAATATTACAAACCGTATGTTCGACTTTTACATATCTCACGCTCTTCAACAGTATGGAGAGTTCAACCAATACCCTATGCTGCTGATTTTCTTTCCAAATTAATCTCTGCTTCCGAGGCACGGACATAGAGAGGTGCGGCCGAGGACGGGTCGAGCACTTCTCCGCGGTCAAGCTGCTCGGCAGCAAGAAAACCCAAACGAGAAGCAATAGGGCTGCTCAAGGCAGCCGGAACCAGTTGCACACGATCTATACCGGCAAAGAGATCATGGTATTGAGCAACTCCCGGCCCGATCAGAATGGATGGTTCAGTAATTCTATCCGCCAGCTTTTCAGGACGTATTGCGACTGCCGGGCTGATTTGTACCGGCCTGCCGGTTACGTCCGGTTTGTAACAGGCGGCATACACTTCCTGTTTGCGGGCGTCGAGCAGGCACCAGAGAGGATTATCTATTATCGGGCAAGAGAGGGCTATAGCATCCAGGGTCTGCACACCGATAAACGGAACCTTTGCGGCAAGTACCAGACCTTTGGCTGCGGCCATACCAATCCGCAGGCCGGTAAAGGATCCGGGACCAAGACTGACGGCAATTCCGTCAATATCCGTCCAACTCACGCCTGCCGCCTTCATTACCCAGTCCACGGACCCCAACAGCCGTCTTGAATGGGTAATTTCCGGCTGAGCCGTGGCTTCGGCAAGCAGGCGACCGTTTTCCACCCCACCGCGGGTCAGCGATACGCTACCGCAACCGGTTGCGGTCTCAATGGAAAGAATCATGAACCCAACAACCGCTGTACAATCCTGAAGATATCGTTATAAAAAACAAATAGCATCAAAGTACCAAGCAGGGCGATCCCCACCTTCTGGCTCATCTCCATTACTTGATCGGATAAGGGCCTGCCCCGCACGCCTTCAATGGTTAAAAACACCAGGTGGCCACCATCAAGCACCGGTATGGGCAGCAGGTTCAAAATTCCAAGATTCACACTCAACAGACCCATAAAGTAGACAAGATTCATCCAACCTGCTTCCAGCTGTTGACCGGCGATCTCGGCAATCCGGATTGGACCGCCCAATTCAGTGGCAGGAATGACCCGCTGAAAAATTTTGATTATCCCCAAGACAGTGAGATAGATAAGATTCCAGGTTTGGATAAATGCCGCTTTGACTGATTCAACCAGACCGGCCTTCCGGTATTGGACCTCATCGCTCCGGGTGATTCCGAGAAGATATCGCTCGCCGACATCTTCACCAAAAAGGTTTTTCACCTTTTCCATGACCGGAACAGCCTTGATGGTCAATTTGGCCCCATCGCGATCCACCACAAGCTCAACTTCCTCTCCGCCACTATTTTTAATTAATTCAGATACCTGCATCCATGATGTCGTCTCCTGACCATCGATGGACAGAATAATGTCTCCTGCCTGCAGGCCGGCCTTTTCAGCAGCCGACTCCGGGGAAACCTTTCCGATCAGGCTGTTATCGACCGGCTCAGGGAGACCGACCAGAATGAACATGGCAAAAAACAAAAAGACGGCAAACAAGAGATTAAACAGAGGACCGCCAAAGACAATACTAAATCGTTGCCAGACAGTTTTATGAGAAAAAGAGCGTACCTTTTCGGTTTCAGGAATTTCCTCGCCCTGTTGCTCACCGAACATTTTGACATATCCACCCAAAGGAAAGGCGGAGATCAGATATTCGGTTTCACCCCACTTGCGGCCCAACACCTTGTTTCCAAACCCAAGGGAAAATTTAAGCACTCGGACACCAAAGAGCTTGGCAAAAAGAAAATGACCAAATTCATGGACGAAGATCAGGACACCAAGAACAACAATAAAAGAAAGAAGTGAATTCATTATATTTCGATAGATTGAAGAAAAAAGACGAACCGAGACCCGACTCTAGCAGGCTCGACGAACCACTTCCCGTTCAGCAATGGCGCGAGCATCGGCATCAGCAGTCAGGATTGCCTGCAGATTTAGCTCATCACCCGCCTCAATTGACGCCAAGGCCACAGCCACAGTAGCGGCAATATCGGTGAAGCCGATCTGCTCTTTCAAAAAAGCGGCTACAGCCACCTCATTGGCCGCATTGAGTACTGCCGGTTTAACCCCGCCTTGGGCCAAGGCGTCAAAAGCCATCTGCAAAGCAGGAAAACGGATATAGTCGGGTTTCTCAAAGCTTAAATTCCCACATTGGGAAAGGCTCAATCTGGACAGGCCGAGATTCATCCGTTCGGGATAGGAGAGCGCATAGGCAATGGGAATACGCATATCCGGAATACCAAGCTGGGCAACCACAGAACCATCAACATACTCCACCAGCGAATGGACGATGGATTCCGGGTGCACCACAACCCGAATGCGGTCGGCAGTGACATCAAAGAGCCAGCGCGCCTCGATCACCTCAAGGCCCTTGTTCATTAACGTTGCTGAATCGATGGAAATTTTTTGTCCCATATCCCAATTGGGATGGGCAAGAGCCCGGGCCGGTGTAATTTCGCTAAACCCTTCCGCCTCAAGGGTGCGAAACGGCCCCCCGGAAGCGGTGAGGATAATCTGGCCGACATCCTGCCGTCGGCCGGCTTCAAGGGCCTGAAAAATAGCACTGTGTTCCGAATCAATGGGTAGAAGACGCACGTCATTGTCCTGCACGGCCTGCATGATAAGCCGGCCGGCCATAACAAGAGTTTCTTTGTTGGCAAGGCCGATATCTTTGCCAGCCCGGATGGCCTCAAGAGTCGGCAATAATCCGACAGCCCCCACCACCGCAGTGACTACCATATCAGCCTCATCTACAGTGGCCACCTTCACGTTCCCCGCCTCTCCGGCAAAGATGCGGTCATGGTACTCGGGCCCTAGTTTATCGGCCAGAGGCGCGACCAAATGTTCATCGGCCACGCTAATACGGGAGGGGGCAAATTCACGGACCTGCTCGGCCAGCAATTCGATATTTGATCCTGCGGACAGGCCGCAGACCTTGAATCGGTCATTGAACTGACGTATTACCGCTAGTGTATTGCGGCCAATGGAACCGGTGGAGCCGAGCAAAGAGATGTATTTCATGCCAAAATCCTGAAATAGAGCAAGTAGTAAAGAACAGGTGCGGTCAACAGCAGGCTGTCCACACGGTCAAGCAGGCCGCCATGCCCGCCAAGCAGGGTTCCGGAATCTTTGACTTCTGCGGAACGTTTGATAACCGACTCGATCAGATCACCGTTAATACCAATGACCACCAGTAGAATGGCTATTATACCGATTCCAATGGCCGAAGCTGAGGTCGGCAGCATAATATTCATCAACGCCGCCGAAAGTACTCCTGCAACAATGCCGCCAATGGCACCAGCCACTGTTTTATTGGGACTGATATTTGGACAAAGCTTTATCCGGCCAAAGGTGCGTCCCGCATAATAAGCACCAGTATCTGAGCCTGCGGTCACCGCCGTCAGGAGAATCAGCCAAAAAGGGCCATCAGGCAAAGCATGGAGTAGCACGAGATGGGCCGAGCATAATCCAATATAGAGGGTGGCTAATGCGCCAATATTCAACAGACGTAGGCTATCATGAATGCGACTGTACAAATGGAGTGTAAGAAAAACCAGAGAGAGCATACCGGTAACCAGGCCTGCGGTAACCGCTCCTGGTGTGCCAAAAAGAGAGCTTATGACCGGAAAGGAGGCAATGAAGATTGGCAACCAAAACTGCAAGCCGGTCTCGCCTTTTTCCATCATTCGGAAATATTCGTACAGGCAAAAGCCGGTGCCGAGGACGATGACGGCCCAGAACAAGAGAAAGGGACCAAAGAGGAGAAGCAGCAACCAGGCGGTCGCCATGGCCAACCCGGGAAATACACGGCCCATGTTAATCTTACCCAGCCTGAAGCTGCGAACCTGTTTTACCAAAACGCCGCTGACGATTACCGTAGACGGTTATGGCCTCAAGGAGTTGTTCTCGTCTGAAATCCGGCCATTTTGTGTCTGTAAAATATAACTCGGCGTAGGAAGCCTGCCAGAGCAGAAAATTGGACAGTCGGCGTTCACCACCAGTCCGGATCAATAGATCGGGATCAGGTTGCCCTGCAGTGTCAAGCAGGTCACTGAGCATATCCTCAGACAAGGACTGCCATTCCAGCTCACCGAGGGCGCATTGCCCGGCAAGCTGCCGAACGGCACGCATCATCTCGTTACGCCCGCCATAACTCAAGGCCAAATTCAGGGTCATCGCCCGGCACTGGTCCGTGTCGGCCATGACCTTCTCCAAAACCTTTCGCACATCGGTCGGTAAACGTTCCCTCTGTCCCAGACAAAACAGACGAATATCATTTTTCAGCATGGTCCGAAGTTCAGACTCCAGGTATGTCCTGAGCAATTTCATCAGGCCGGAAACCTCGGTTGGCGGGCGTTGCCAGTTTTCGGTGGAAAAGGCATACAGGGTCAGATGACGGACCCCGATCTCACGAGCCGTTTCGACAACTGCCCTGACCGAATCAACCCCGGCTTTATGACCAGCCAGGCGAGGTTTATTTCGTTCCTCGGCCCAGCGACCGTTGCCGTCCATGATTATAGCAACATGGGTCGGAATCAGACGGATATCAAAGGATGCGTTCTCTTCCATGTATTTTTACAAGAGCAGGAGAGCCTATACCTCCATTACTTCCTTTTCCTTATTGGCAGCAATATCATCGATTGCCTTGATAAAAGAATCGGTTGCCTTCTGGGCATCGTCCTGCAAACGGAACATGTCGTCTTCGGAGATTTCTTTGTCTTTTTTCTGTTTTTTCAACGTCTCATTTGCATCCCGGCGGATATTTCGGACCGCAACTTTAAACTCCTCGCCAATTTTTTTAACCTGCTTTACAAGCTCTTTACGTCGATCTTCAGTAAGGGGCGGAATGGTCAGTCGAATGACATTACCATCATTGGCAGGGGTCAATCCCAGGTCTGATGAGAGAATGGCCTTTTCGATGGGTCCTATCATCTGTGGGTCCCATGGCTTTATGGCTATCATGCTCGACTCGGGAATGGTCATAGTCCCGACCTGCTCCATGGGTAGCATGGAACCATAGGCATCAACCTTGATACCATCGAGTAACGCGAGCGAAGCACGCCCTGTCCTGATTTTTGTCAGTTCACGTTTATAGGTCTCAACACTACTGTCCATCTTTTCGTTCAGTTCATCAATCACTTCACTGGCCATGATTCTCTCCTTTGAACCTGTAGGGAAATAAGTACCATCCAACTAACTACTGATCAGCGTTCCTATATCGTCACCGGCAGCTGCCCGGGCAATGTTTCCCGGCTCTTTCATGTTAAAGACAAAAATGGGCAGATCGTTTTCCCGGGCAAGAGAAATACCCGCTGCGTCCATGACCCTGAGTTCATCCTGTAGCACCCTGGTATAACTGAGTTGCTCAAAACGGACAGCAGAGCTGTCTCGTTCCGGATCACTATCATACACCCCATCAACCCTGGTAGCCTTCATTATAACATCGGCCTGAATCTCAAGTGCACGCAAGACGCCGGCAGTATCTGTCGTGAAATAGGGATTGCCGGTTCCAGCAGCAAAAATAACCACTCTACCGACTTCGAGATGATGCAACGCCTGGGTCCGGACATAGGGTTCACAGACATTCATCATGGTTATCGCGGACATAACCCGTGTCGGGACACCGGCTTTTTCAAGTCCGTCCTGCATGGCTAGAGAATTAATCACCGTGCCAAGCATACCCATATTATCAGCCGCACCCCGATCCATCCCGCCAGCAGCGCCGGCAACGCCTCGAAAAATATTGCCCGCCCCAATGACCAGGGCGAGCTGCACTCCACGTTCATGAACGGTCTTTATTTCAGAGGCAACAAAACGGATCATCTCAGGGCTGATACCATACGTTCCCTCTCCCATCAGGGCCTCACCACTGATCTTCAAAAGAATTCGTCGAAATTTCATCCAACCTCCTGATATGTTTTTATCCGTTTCACCCTGTCACTGGTAACTGATATGCTTTTCTACCTTCACCAACCTCGGCACGATACTTTTGTTACGCACCTATCTGGAAGCGGGCAAATCGCTTGATGGAAATATTCTCTCCCATCTTTGCCACCAACTCGTTGAGCAAGTCCTGGATGCTGAGATCAGGATTCTTCACATATTTCTGTTCCATCAGGCAGATCTCAGAGAGATACTTTTCAATCTTGCCGGAGACAATTTTTTCAACAATATTTTCCGGCTTACCAGACTCCAATGCCTGATTGGTATAAATCTCTTTCTCACGCTCCACTAATTCTGCAGGTACATCGTCTCGTCCGACGGAAACGGGATTGACTGCAGCGACATGCATTGCAATGTCCTTGGCAAAAGCTTTGAAACCATCGGTTTTGGCAACGAAATCGGTTTCACAACCGACCTCAACCATAACCCCAAGTTTGCCACCAGCATGGATATAGCACTCAACCACACCTTCACTGGTCGCTCTATCTGCTCTCTTTGCTGCCACAGCAAGGCCTTTTTGCCGAAGCAGATCCACAGCTTTTTCCAGGTCACCCTCGGTTTCCCCCAAAGCTTTTTTACAGTCCATCATGCCGGCATTGGTCTTATCTCGCAGCTCTTTGACCATCTGGCTTGTAATCTTCACGATTGCAATCTCCTTGTATACTGTTATCAAATAATGAAACGGAAAACCTATGCAGGCCTTCCGTATGATTTTTATTCATCCATCGGGTCTTCTTCCCGATCCCTGTATAGAAGAAGGGGCGTGAAAGCCCCTTCCAAAACAACACAATATTAGAAAACGATGCCAGCCGACTATTCCGCTGTTGCAGCTCCAGACTCATCAGTGGATGCGTCGGTTTCAGTTTCTGTCATGGCGGCCTCAAGCTCTTCAACGTTAGGTTCAGCCTCTTGACCGCTTTTGGCTTTTCCTTCCATAACCGCCTCGGCCATCAAGGAAGAAATAAGTTTTATGGCACGAATGGCATCGTCATTGCCAGGAACTACATAATCAATACCATCGGGGTCACAATTGGTGTCGGTAAGCGCTACCACGGGGATACCAAGTTTTCCTGCTTCGCTGACGGCAATATCTTCTTTTTTCGGATCAACGACAAACAGGACATCAGGCAGTGAACGCATATTTTTAATTCCACCCAGATTCCGATCAAGCTTGATTCGTTCCTTCTCCATCAACAAGATTTCTTTTTTGGGAAATCGATTGATTGAGCCGTCTTCCTGCATAGCTTCAATTTTCTTCAATCGATCCACGGAATGTTTAATGGTCTGAAAGTTGGTCATCATGCCGCCCAGCCAACGATGATTCACAAAATACATACCGCATCGCTCGGCCTCTTCACGGGTGATTGCCTGGGCCTGACGTTTGGTGCCGACAAAGAGGACACTCCCGCCGTTTGCAACCACATCGGCAATATAGGCATATGCTTTACGAAACATCTTCATGGTGATATCGAGATTGACGATATATATCCCGTTTCGAGGACCATAGATATACTGTTTCATTTTCGGATTCCAGCGTCTGGTCTGGTGACCGAAATGGAGACCTGCCTCGAGCATCTGTCGCATTGTTACGTTAGCCATACTATTCTCCTGTTTTTGGTTTTTCCTCCACCCCTGTATCCAATCCGCATAGCGGACACCAAAGGACTAATGCGGGGTGTGTGTAGTTCGCAATCGGCATCATGCCGCTTGCATTAAAATATGAATCTTTTTTATTACCACGTTGTCTCGTTGTTTTCAAGCATATCGCATGAAAAACCACTCGACTCTCACTATACCGTTCTTCAACAGCATTCTCGGCAGGATAGAAACCCTGTCAACCCAACATTATAGCACATACTGAGTACCCATGGGTTCATGGCCAGGGGTGTTGCACATTTTTCATGTTGATTACCATCAAAGCTCAGCTAGTCCTGCTCGACGAGGGGACTGATTTTATTCTTCTACACCGGGGACAGAATGATTTTCACCATCGATAACTATCCAACTGAATGTATCGTGTATATGTCAGTAGAAAAATTTAATCTGTCTCCCGGATTGGTAAAAAAATTCAGTCCCCTACTTCGAAGGCCGCATAGGCAATTCTACTTTCAAGCTGAGTTTTGATGGTAATCAGTTTTTTCATTGCTACCGTTCTCGCGTTTTAAAACCCAACTGCAATCAGGATCTATGGAGGGGTAATGACGTTATCACGACACCGTAATTACGGAATGTGTAAAGATGTAGAGGCGAAGAGTAATTTACGATTTGCTACCGTCATAAGGAAAATTCGGGTCAAGAAGTCAGCGTGGGATAAGGGTCCGGCGATCGCCAAGGGCAAACTGCAACCAGTTAAACCCAAATTTAAGCAATTCGGTATCATCACGCTTAATCCGTCGCCGCTCATCTTTTTGCAGACGAAAATCAGATAACAGATTATGCCGACTGACATAGGAGCGAAATTCATCAATATTATAACAGACCATAAATGCAAGCTGCTGACGGGGGCCTGCAGCACCTTCACCCTGCCAGGGGTTGGTTGCGAAAAATGCGTCCACCTCCGCCCAGAGATCATTGAGCAGGTTATACTCATGAATGCCCTGGTCTCTCTCCCATTCGCCCACCGTATAAGTGCGCTCCTCCTGATGCCCTTTGCAGTAGGAATGATGGGTCATAAAATAATGGATGCGGAGTTGTTCCGCTTCGGGGTGACGTTCAACCGCTCGCTCAAGAGGGTATGTTCTGCAGGATGAGGGACGATCTTTATAGACTGAGCAGCCTGCCTTTATGAGGAAAGGACATGGGTATCCTTCACTATCAGCCATATTGAGCATTACCGCGGGGAAATATGGATGCGAGCCTTCTGCAATCCGAGCGTGGCGCTGTAAAAATTCGCCAGAGTGCAAGCCGAGACGATTTTTCAACCTCAGGATGTCATGCGGATAGAGATACATCTCAACCTTATGACAGCATGTCAGATAACAACTGACTTCAGGATGGCAGTGGAAGTGAAATCGCTCTTTTCCAACCACGGTCCTGCCTTCAGGAATCGGAAAGGGGTAACTGTCCCTGTTCATTGTTGCCTCCACAAAAAAGGCTGGTCGGTGAGTATCACCGGACCAGCCTTTACAAAACAGTGCGTGCAGTTTTTACTGTCTGCTATTCATCCTCGTCAGCTACTGCCTCTTCATATGCCTCTTCGTATCCGACAAGCTCGACTATGGCCATTGGAGCTGCATCTCCAACTCGTGTTCCAGTTCGAATAATCCGGGTATACCCACCTTGGCGATCTGCGTACTGTTCACTCAGGTCGTCAAAAAGTTTGGCGACCACGGCTTTCGAACGGATATACGACATGGCCTGACGGCGAGCATGCAAATCACCCCTCTTACCGAGTGTGATCATTTTTTCGGCAACTCTTCTGGCCTCTTTTGCCTTCGGTACGGTCGTAACGATTCGCTCATGTTCAAGCAAGGAGGTGACCATGTTACGAAGCATGGCTTTCCTGTGCGAGGCGTTCCGGCCAAGTTTACGGCCAGCTACTTTATGTTTCATTGTCCTGTCCTTGTTTCTACACTAAAATTAACCCACTGTTTATACAGTAAACAGTGATTTTTTTTCAGAACACTTAATTGTCGGTGTCGTAAAAAGTCTCGCCACCGACGGCGGAAAGGCTATAATATTTTGCTTTTCCCTACAGTGCAAGCGGCGTTCTAGGCTTTTACTAGTACATCAATTATCTTCGCCATCTTCACTGGTGTTGCCGGGTGACTTCCAACCGTCGATCTTCATTCCTAGCATAAGCTCGTGCTCGGAAAGAAGAGCTTTAATTTCATTGAGCGACTTTCGCCCGAAATTCTTGGTCTTCAGCATTTCAGCATCGGTCTTCTGCACAAGTTGTCCAATATATTGGATATCAGCATTTTTCAAACAATTAGCGGATCGAACGGAGAGTTCAAGGTCCTCGACATTCTTATAAAGAAATGGAGGATATTCGGTATCATCACCTTCTCCATCTGCTTTGTCAGGCACCTTAGCCGCTTCTTCATCAAAATTGATGAAAATCGTCATCTGCTCTTTAAGTATTTTGGCAGCATAGGCAAGTGCATTTTCCGGTCGAACACTCCCATCTGTTTCAATCTCAATGGTCAGTCGATCGTAGTCGGTTCGTTGACCAACGCGTGCTGAACTGACGACGTATTGAATGCGAATGATCGGAGAAAAGGCAGAATCAATGGGAATAACCCCTATGGCCTGATTTTCTTTTTTGTTCTGTTCGGCAGTGACATATCCCTTACCCCACTGTACTTCGAGCTCTGCACGAAAAGTGGTCTCACTGGTGATAGTACAAATATGTTGCTCAGTGTTCATAACCTCAACATTGACGCCACCATTGATATCGCCAGCTGTCACCGAACCCGGACCTGCTTTTTCCAGTACGACTGTGGTTGTCTCAGGACTGTTGAGCTTTAACCGTACCTGTTTCAGGTTGAGGATAATCTCTGCAACATCTTCATGGATACCATCAATGGTAGTGAATTCGTGAAGCGCATTATCTATCTTGACGGAAGTTATTGCAGCGCCCCGGATAGAGGACAGCAAAATTCTTCGTAAAGAATTGCCGATTGTGGCAGCAAAGCCACGTTCAAAAGGCTGGCAGATAAATTTTCCGTACAGCTCGCTATGGGTTTGCTCTGAAACCTCTAAGCGTTCCGGACTGATAAGATCGTGCCAGTTTTTATAAAAGGGATTGTCGTCCCGAATTTCCTGTACCATGCAATACCTGATTCTTAAGGTTACTTAGAGTACAATTCGACGATAAGCTGTTCCTGAATTGGCAGTGTGATCTCATCACGATTAGGTAAGGCTTTAACCGTTCCCTGAAAAGTATTCTGCGCGAGTTCAAGCCAGCTGGGGACACCACGTCGCGCAGCGCCCTCAAGGTTGTCGATAATCATTTCATTCTTCCGGCTCTTCTCTTTTAAACCAAGGACATCACCGGGTTTAACGAGTTGAGAGGGAATATTGGCCTTTATACCATTGAGTGTGAAATGATTGTGTCGAATAAGTTGACGGGCCTGATCCCTCGAGCTGGCAAACCCTAGACGGTAGATTGTATTGTCCATTCGCCGCTCAAGCATAACTAACAGGTTCTCGCCGGTGACCCCTTTTGCCTGATCGGCAAGGCGAAAATACCGACGGAACTGGCTTTCCAGCATCCCGTACATATGTTTTACTTTCTGTTTCTCACGGAGCTGTATCGCATAGTCGGAAACTTTGCGAAAACGGTTCTGCCCATGCTGCCCGGGGGCGTAAGAACGACGTTCAAAGGAGCATTTATCCGAATAACATCGGTCGCCCTTCAAGAATAATTTTAGATTTTCACGCCTGCACGATCTGCAGGAAGCTCCAGTATATCTGGCCAACGTAGACCTCCTTCTGTAATCGGTATCGGTTTTACACAGCGGTCAGTCACTAAACTGGCTGCGACCGTACAAGAAACACGTAGAACGTGTTTAGACTCTTCTGCGCTTGGGCGGCTTGCACCCGTTATGTGGAATCGATGTCACATCGACAATTTTACTTACTTCTACTTCAGCGGTCGTCAACGCTCTCAGGGCAGCTTCTCGCCCAGGCCCAGGGCCTTTTACCCGCACCTCGACCCGACGAACCCCGTGTTCCTTTGCCTTGAGTACCGCATCGCTGAGCGCTTTCTGGGCAGCAAACGGGGTTGACTTCCGCGAGCCCTTAAAACCGATTACTCCAGCGCTGGACCAGGAAAGCGTATTGCCCTGACGGTCTGCTATGGTAACCACGGTGTTATTAAACGTTGAGTATATAAAGACTATCCCTTCCGGGATGTTCTTTTTTTCGCGTCGTTTTGAACGAACGGCTTTTACTGCCTTTGCCATACCTACTCCATTTATCCTGCTAAATAAAAATTACTGCGATCGATATTACCGACGAACAGAACCGCGTCGCGGTCCTTTTCTTGTCCGGGCATTGGTCTTAGTCCGCTGCCCTCGACAGGGCAAACTACGACGATGACGACGACCACGGTAACACCCGAGATCCATCAGCCGCTTAATATCCATGGATACTTCGCGGCGACGATCACCCTCAACCACATAATCACCTTCAATGATCTGCCTGATACGAGTAACATCATCGCCATTAAGATCATCACTGTTCATCTGGTAGGGAAGATCAGCTTTATTAAGAATTTCCCGGGCGGTTGTCAGCCCAATTCCATAAATATAGGTCAACGCCCGATCCAAATGCTTATTCCGTGGCAAATCCACGCCTGCTATACGTGCCAAGATATCACTCCTTGTTCACCTGTGAACGGTTTGCTAACGGTGCGTTAGCCTTGCCGTTGCTTATGTTTCTTATTCTTGCCGCAACTGACTCGCACAACGCCTTTACGCTTGAATATCTTGCAGTCACTGCACATTTTTTTTACTGAAGATCGAACCTTCATGATAATCACCCTGGTTTGCAGACTACTCTATTTTTTTCCCTTTCCACCTTTTGAGCGAAAGGTGACTCTGCCTCTCGTCAGATCATAGGGAGACAATTCTACCGTCACCTGATCACCCGGCAGGATCTTTATATAATGCATTCGCATCTTCCCAGATATATGGGCAAGAACCTTATGTCCATTTTCCAACTCCACTCTAAACATGGCGTTGGGTAACGGTTCCAATATCGTACCCTCTACTTCAATGGCTTCTTCTTTGGCCATAACCCCTTCCGTATATATTTTTTTTTGAGCCAAACAAAAGATTTTACATCACCTGCATATATTTTTCAACTCTTTTTACTTACTGTCCGGATAAAGTTTCAAGACAGTATAAAATCTATCAAGATTAAGGTTGCCTTAACGTTCTTGCGGATCACTGAGAATAAATGGCCCATCAGCCAATGCAGCAACAGAGTGCTCAAAATGGGCTGATGGCTTCCTGTCAGCGGTGACTACAGTCCAGCGGTCACGAAGCACTTTCACCTTATGTGTACCAATATTGACCATCGGTTCAATGGCCACAACCATCCCCTCTAAAATTCGGGGCGACGCCTGTTTCTGTATGTAATTTGGTACTTCAGGCCCTTCATGGAGACTGGTACCGATACCGTGGCCGACGAATTGGCGGACGACCGAGAAACCTTTTTCTTCTACATAGGCCTGAACAGCTCGGGAGAGATCGGCAATGCGATTACCGACCCGAACCTGATCTATGGCCTTGTACAAAGCATCTCTGGTAACGGTCAGCAGGGACTGTATCTGCTCACTGACTTTGCCCACAGGAATTGTAACAGCACTGTCACCAAAAAATCCTTTATACTTGGTGCCGAAATCTACAGAAACTATATCGCCTTCTCTTACCTTGACGTGTTTGGAAGGAATTCCGTGGACGACCTGTTCGTTGATGGAAACACAGAGTGAAGCCGGAAACCCTCGATACCCCTTAAAAGCAGGCTCTGCACCATGATCACGACAATATTCCTCTGCCCACCTATCCAACTGGTGGGTGGTCAACCCGGGTTTCATCTCTTTCTGCAGCATGCTCAGCACACCGGCTACGATCTGGTTGGCCTGATACATGACCTGAATTTCTTCAGGTGTCTTCACAATAATAGCCTTATCCTGCCCCCCTCCGTTCACCTTAACCTCAACGTCGCCCTTTAATTCGTCCAGCCTTCATAAAGCCATCGTAGTTGCGCATCACCAGGTGTGATTCGATTTTAGATATCGTATCTATTGCAACACCAACAACGATGAGTAGAGCTGTGCCACCAAAGTAGAAGGGAATGTTAAACTTACTGATCAAAATCGTCGGCATGACACAAACAGCACTGAGGTAAATGGCACCAACAACCGTAAGCCTGGTTAACACAAAATCAATGAACTCAGCTGTTTTCTTGCCTGGACGAATGCCAGGTACAAATCCGCCATTTTTCTTGAGGTTTTCGGCCACATCATCGGGCTTGAAAGTAACAGCCGTATAAAAAAAGCAGAAGAACACGATCATTACAATGTAGAGAATATAATAATACACGGTTCCCGGTGACAGGGCAGCGGAGGCCTGCTGCACCCAATCGATCTGGATAAAAGAACCTATTGTTGCAGGGAACATCATGATTGATGAGGCGAAGATCGGTGGAATAACACCGGAGATATTTATTTTCAGGGGCAAATGGGAGGATTGACCACCGTACACTTTTCGTCCGACAACTCGTTTTGCATACTGGATAGGAATTCGGCGCTGGGAAGTTTCGACAAAAATGATAAAGGCAATGATTAAAAACATCAATGCCAACATGATCGGGACAAAAACAACAGCTATCTCGCCAGCCTTGACCAGCTGAATAGAGTTACCTACGGCAGCAGGCATTCGCGCAACAATTCCGGCAAAAATGATCAGAGAAATTCCGTTACCTATCCCTCTCTCTGTCATCTGTTCACCAAGCCACATGATAAATGCAGTGCCGGAAGTGAGGGTCAAGACCGTCATCAACTTGAATTGTAACCCAGGCTCTAAAACAATAGCACCACCTGCGGGTCCGGCCATGCCTTCTAATCCGGAGGCGATGAAAAATCCTTGAATAATGGAGAGGCCTACGGTGGAATACCTTGTATATTGGGTGATCTTACGGCGTCCTGCTTCTCCCTCTTTTGAGAGTGCTTCGAGTTGAGGAATAACGACCGTCAGTAGCTGTATAATAATGGATGCGGAGATGTACGGCATGATCCCAAGGGCGAAGATAGAAAAATTTTCCAGCGCTCCACCGGAGAACATATTAAACATGCCAAAAAGAGTGCCTGCATTTTGCTGAAAAAATGCGGCTAACGCTTCGCCATTAATGCCGGGTGTTGGTATCTGTACCCCCATCCGATAGACAAAAAGCATAAAGAGGGTGAAAAGCACCCTCTTTCTTAATTCTGGAATATTTGCCGCATTGGCAAGTCCGCTCATCGTGCTTACTCCTTAACGGTGCCGCCGGCAGCAGTTATTTTGTCGGTGGCTGTCCGACTGAGTTTGTCAAGTTCAACGGTAACGGACTTGGTGATCTCTCCATTGGCGAGAACTTTTATAGGTCCATCCTTTTCACTTATTATACCCATATCGAGTAATGCCTGTCGGTTGACAGTTGTACCCGCGTCAAAACGATCAAGATCCGTCAGAGAAATGATCTTATATTCTTTTTTAAATATATTGGTAAAGCCACGTTTGGGTAGGCGCCGATGCAATGGCATCTGTCCGCCTTCGAATCCGGGCTTTGAGCTATATCCTGAACGGGAACGTGCGCCTTTGTGGCCACGACCAGCTGTTTTGCCAAGACCACTGCCTGGGCCTCTGCCGATGCGTTTTTTATTTCGACGAGCCCCCTTCTCCGGGGAAAGGTTATTTAATTTTAACATGCTCTACTCCTCTACCCGTACGAGATGTTGGACTTTAGCAATCATGCCGCGAATCTCGGGCGTGTCTTTACGTAAAACGGTCTTATACATTTTAGTCAAGCCGAGCCCCACCAACGTTGCGCGAATCTTTTTCGTGCTGCCGATCCCACTCTTTATCTGGGTAACTGTAATTGTCTCACTCATTGTATTAAACCTGCCTGCTGAACAAAAATTATTTACTATGCAACCATATCGTTAACATTCAGTCCGCGCAGGTTCGCAATCTGTTCGGCTGATCGTAGTCTTCTCAAGCCATCGATGGTTGCCTTAGCCAAGTTGTGCGGGTTATTTGATCCCAGACATTTGGTTAGGATGTTCTGTACGCCGGCAGCTTCAAGCACTGCACGCACAGCACCACCTGCGATTACACCGGTACCGTCGGATGCCGGTTTGAGCATGACTGAGCCGGACTTGAACTTACCGATGATATCGTGCGGTATGGAGGTATCAGTCAGTGAGACACGCTGCATGTCTTTTCTTGCCCGTTCGATCCCCTTGCGAATAGCTTCGGGAACCTGGTTGGCCTTACCCAGTCCATAGCCGACATTACCTTTACCGTCACCAACAACAACTATTGCGCTGAAGCTGAAACGGCGGCCACCTTTCACAACCTTTGCAACACGGTTGATAAATACTATTTTTTCAATGAGCTCTTCCTGATTTCCATCTTTAGCTCGTTTAAAATCAGCCAAGAAACACCCCCGTTTAAGTATCGGTTCGCTTTAAATTTAAGCAACTTACTTTCAATTACAACTTAAGCCCGCCTTCACGGGCCCCATCGGATAGGGCTTTCACGCGGCCGTGAAAAATGTAACCGCCACGATCAAAGACAACCGATTCAATTCCGGCGGCCTTGGCCTTTTCAGCCAACAAAAGCCCTACTTTCTCGGCAAGGGCGCATTTCCCCTTTAATTCGGCTCTATTATCAATATTTATATGCAGAGATGACATGGCTACCATTGTATGCCCCTTGCTGTCATCAATTATCTGGGCATATATATGTTTTGAACTCTTAAACACCCTCAATCTTGGTCGTTCAGAAGAACCGACAATCTTTTTTCTGATCCGCTTAACTCGTTTTCTGCGGGCGACGGCAGCAGGATTCGTTTTGGCCATTGTAATTACCTATTACACTTAGTCTTTTAAAAAATTATAAAAATGAATGATATTAACAGTTTCCGACAGCTACAGGAGAATACATTAAAGCTCATCGATAAACAGGTGCTGCTAGCTCTTGACGCCGGACTTACCAACCTTGCGAACAATATGCTCGTCCTCATAACGGATACCTTTCCCCTTATAGGGTTCAGGCTTTTTAATTTCCCGAATACGAGCAGCAGTGAGTCCCAACAGTTCCTTATCTATGGACTCAAGTGTAATGTTGTTGGACTTATCCACTTCAGCTTGTACACCGCTTGGAAGATTGAAGATCACAGGGTTCGAATACCCGACATTCAGGGTTAGGGACGAACCGGATACATCAGCCTTATAACCAACTCCTTCAATGACGAGTTTCTTCTTGAATCCCTCGCCAACCCCAACAACCATATTGTTCACCAATGACCGGGTAAGTCCTTTTAACGCCATGGTTTTCTTACTTTCATTACTGGTGGTCATCTCAAGAAAACCATCTCCTTGTTTTACACTCACCTCCCCGCAGATATCTCTTTCAAGGGTACCTTTCGGGCCGGTAACCTTTACATATACACCATTTATTTCAACCTTGATCCCTTTGGGTACCGGTATCGGTTTGTTCCCTATTCTCGACATGGGGTTTCTCCTCTTACTTGCAACCAATGCACAACGTTATCTATATTCTACCTACCCTTTCGCTCGTCCTGCTAATTAAATCAGTCGGTGGCGTTAAGATAGTTACAGAATTATCAAAAAAAAGAATGATGCAGTAATCCAGTCACAGTTATGTGTCTTAGGTTACCAGACACTGCACAGTACTTCTCCGCCGACACAAAGCTTCCTGGCCTCTTTATCGGTTATAATTCCCTTGGAAGTAGAGAGAATCGCCGTCCCGAGTCCGCTCATCACCTTTGGGATATTATCACCCTTAACATATACCCTCTTCCCGGGCTTGCTGACCCGGAGAAGCCCGCTGATAACTTTCTCGTTGTCAGGGCCATACTTTAGGTCGATTCTGAGAGTTCCTTGCAATGTATCTTTCAGAATATGGTAATC
>CALZIH010000019.1 GCA_945787305.1 uncultured Desulfobulbaceae bacterium
GAAATTTCGCTACAATCTCCTGGAGAGGCAGGAGCTCCGGAACAACAACCACCTGACCTGCAGCGGTCTCCTGCAGGTTGGCTCGCAGGGCCTCGGATTTGATACTGGCTGGAAAAGATTGATTATGCATGAACTCCTCGTATATTTTTTGGACTCGTAACCCTGAACACTATTCAGTCAATATGCATATATAGTAAATCTCTTTGCAGGCCATGTCAGTAACTGTTTGCCTGAAAACGGGATCCTGCTTATAAATTCATTGCCATAGAGGCATTGTACTTTTATTGCAGACTAAAACTAAGTTTGTCGGTGTCGTAAAAAGCCTCGCCACCGACGGCGGAAAGGTTATAACTCATTGTATTTCCGTACAACGCAATTTGCGTTTTGGACTTTTTACGAGTCCATCAAGTTTGACACAGCCACTTGCGTGTATGCCACTGGAGAAAAATCCGGTCTGAAGACGACAAACTCCATCGAGTCGGAAAGAGAGAGTCGCTTACTCATTCTTCTAAGGAATCATTTTCCGAGGCATTTAGCTATATCAATTGACAACATTAAGCGCACAATACGCCTTGCCTTTACATTTTAAACTACTGCCCCTTTTCAATTCTTGACATTTCCTATTTTCCTGTTATGAAACCCTCATCATATTGATTTAACAATACATAATAACTCTTCTCATTCTTCATGGCGACACGTCTTTCAACTTGTGCGACAAGCGGTTTCCATGATTCACAACAAAAAAGGAGGTAGGAATGAAGTACAAAGGATTGAAATCTGCGATAGCGGCCTGCTGTTTGCTGGCACTGACCTGCGGCCCGGTAATGGCAAGCGCAAGCAAGGCAAGCAAACCAAGCCCTGATGAAGCGATAGCGATGCTCAAGGCCGGCAACGAACGCTTTGTCACCGGCAAGGCGACCCATCCCCATACCGACAGTGCCAGGCTGGCCCTGGCCGGTAAAGAAAACCAGGGAGATCACGCGTATGCAACGGTGATCACCTGTTCCGATTCACGTGTCCCGGTTGAGCTACTTTTTGATGCCGGTATTATGGATACATTTGTTATCCGAGTCGCCGGTAATGTACTGGATGTTGATGAAATCGGATCGGTCGAATATGGTTTGGCCCATGTCAACACCCCGGTCTTTGTTGTTCTTGGCCATACCCAGTGTGGTGCAGTTACAGCCGTAACCAATGCAGTTCAGGGGCACGGCCATGCCCTAGAGCGTAACATTCCTCCGCTGGTTGACAATATCCAGCCTGCAGTCAAGAAAGCCATAGCCAACCACCCCGATGCTCAAGGTAAAGACGTCATTCCCTATGCCATTGAAGAAAATGTCTACCAGGGGATTGAAGATCTGTTTACGGAAAGCCCGGTTTCCCGTGACCTCGTCAAGAGCGGTAAGGTGAAAGTCGTCGGCGCGATCTATGACGTTGGAACCGGCAAAATCAACTGGCTGCCCGAAGAAAAATCTACTGAAATTCTGGCCAAGGTTGAAGCGAACCCGAAAAGAGCTATGAACGCCATGGCAGAATAAATTCAGGATACAACATCCATCTATACGGTAAGGCAAAAGCTTGTTTTGCCGTATAGCCCACCCCCATCAACAAACCAACCCAGCGTATTCCGTAAAATTACTCAGTGTGCAGGCTGATCCAGAGCACCGCGAACAGCAAGCCCCAGTTCATTGCCGACTACTGGTTTTGGCAGAAAACGGCGGACACCAATGGCCAACACATCCTGCTCTGAGACCAGAGCACTGTAGCCGGTACAGAGAATAATCGGAAAATCAGGTCGAAGCTCCAGGACTTTAGTCGCCAGCTCCACCCCTGTCATGTGCGGCATGGTCTGATCAGTGACAAGCACGTCAAACGCTTCGGGCTGTTGTGCCAGCATTGCCCATGCCTCCTCGCTGTCGGTGGTAACCGTTACCTTGTAGCCGAGATTTTCCAGCGTCACCTTCTGTATACTGACAATACTACTCTCATCGTCCACCACCAGAACATGTTCGCTACCAACAAGTTGCTCTTCTTTATTACCTGTAGCGGATGTTTTGCTCTCCACTTCCAGAGCCGGAATATAGACATGGACAACGGTTCCACCACCAGGAGAGCTTTCTACCCGAACCATCCCCTTATAATCACGGATGATTCCATGGATAACCGCCAGTCCGAGGCCACTGCCTCTACCAACTTCTTTGGTGGTATAGTAGGGATCAAAAACACGCTCCAATGTAGCCCGATCCATGCCGCTACCCGTATCACTTACAGACAGCACAACAAATGAACCGGCTTCCACCTCCTGCTCTGGTATGTCTTCGGGGTCTAGATGCTGTCGCCGGAGCCGTATGCCAAGCACACCTTTTTCTTTCTCCATTGCATGAAGGGCATTGGTGCAGAGTTCAACCACAACCTGGTAAATTCTGGTCGGATCGGCCAGTATAACACCGCTCTGACGTTCTATGGCCACCTGAATTTCTATCGTTGCCGGAAACGACGAACGCAACATCTTCAACGCTTCCTTCACAATGAGATAGGCCTCAAAGGGCTGTAGCTTATGTTCGCTTTTTCTACTGAACGAGAGCAACTGCTTTACCAGTTGCGAGGCTCTTTTTCCGGCTGTTATGATCTGTTCCAGGTTATCGGAGGGATTCATCCCGCTCTGCATATTATATTTCACCACCTCCGCAGAGCCGAGAACAACCGTCAGCAAATTATTAAAATCGTGTGCAATACCGCCGGCAAGGGTACCAATGGCCTCCATTTTGTGTGCATGCAACAGATGCTGTTCAAGCTTTTTCTGCTCGGTTATGTCTCTGGCGGTATGGACAAGATGCGTTACTTCACCGCTTCCATCGACAACCGGAGACGAGGTGACCTGAAAGACCTTGTTCCACTGCTTATACTCAATAGGGCGGGTATGGCTGCAGGCTTTAGCTAAGGTATCCAGAGTCGGACAATCAGCACAAGGTTGTTCCTTGTTTTCAAACAGCTGATAGCAATGCTTACCCAGTATTTCACCGTAACTGGCTTGGAAAAAATCAACAGTCGCCTTGTTGGCCCGCATGATGCGCATTTCTTTGTCCTGGAGGGTAATGAGTGCAGGTATGGCATCAAACGTTCTCTCCCAATGCCGTTTACTGCGCTGTAGGATTTCCTCCTCTTCTTTACGCTGGCTGATATCGAGAACAATACCCTGATAATGGCTTATCTCACCATGACTGTTTCGCTTTACATAGGTATTGTGCTCGACCCATTTCACCTGGCTGTCTCGGGTTACTATGCGATACGGCTCATGTTGAAAAGAGCACTGCTCCGAACTTTGCCCACACTGTCGAACCTCCGCTCTTACCCTGTCTACATCTCCAGGGTGAATAATGTCAACATAGGCAATCTGCCCACTGACAAACTCGTTAGCCGAGTGACCACAGAGAGTGAAAACGTTTTCCGAAACAAACTCCACTGGTAGGCCTTCTTCCTTGCACCAAAGGAAGGCGATGGCCGGGCTACGATTGATAATTTCGTAGGAATCACGCAGAGTCCGTTTAGACTGTTTCTGCTGTATTGCTCTACAAAGAATTCTGACCAGATGATCGGGGTCGCAGGGCTTAACAAGGTAATCAAAAACCCCCATGCGCAGTAAGGCCAATCCATTCTCAGCATCGTTCATTCCAGTCAGAATGAGTATTGCCACATCAGGATACTGTTTGACGATTTGCTCGGCAATTTTTTCGCCTTCGATATCGGGTAGGCCGAGATCAAGGATAACACCGTGATAATGGGTTTTCTCAAGAATCCATAATCCTTCTCGCCCGGTATGAACACTATCGGCCTGAAACCCTTTCGCCTCCAGCAGAGGTATCAGGCTCCGGCAGAACAACGGTTCATCGTCAATAAGGAGAATGGATTTTTTCATCACCGGCTGAGAATAAGGTGTGACAAGTTAAGAAAAGGATGACTACTCCTTTAAAAATACTGTATTGAAATCAAAAGAACAAGAAAATCGTCAGCGATCACAGATACCGAACGGAGTCTGCGCCGAGCTCTTTGCACTCCCACTTCTGCCCGCATGAGGGAGCAATAACGAACAGAAGTGCCTGCACGGGGACATGTAGCCCCCGTGCAGCACCTGACGAATAGTTACAACTCCTGAGATCTGTGACAGAAAATCTCCTGACAGGCTTCGCCGATCAGGAGATGTACTTACATCTTGGGGTATATTTTTATTACAAGAAATTTGTTCAGTACATCCTCAAGGATCTACTGAAGAATAGGACGAGCATTCAGCGGCTGGACCGGACGGTTGTTTGGGTGATGCATCACATGGACAAAGGCATCAACCTGCTCTTTAGATACGGTTACCGACTGTTTCATGACCATCCAGAGTACGCCTTCGGAGCAGGGCGGAGTAGTCAGGGAGCCGTTGAAACGATAGTAGCCTTGTTCTTGGGGTAAAAGGGTTTCCGCTTTGACCTGAGAAGCCATGGCTGCTTTTTCTCCACCTTTGGCCGGCATCTGTTTCCAAACTTTCTTTATCCCCTCATTCTCATCGCCAACTGTATACATTACCCCGACAACCGCCAAGGAACCATCCTGGGCCGCATGAACAAAATGCCCCTCCATGGGAAAGGATTCATTATTGATTGTATTTTCACTGGGTGAATGAAAATGAAACTGTTTAAGTTCAAAGGTCTTCCCGACCACCTGGATAGTGGAACCTGCAGTATAATTTACCTGTATGGTATGACCGTTATTCACAACCTCTGTTGCCAGGCCGGTGTAATGAAAGGCGATAGGCTCGAGTTCTGCCTCGATAAATCCTGTCAGGTTAATCGGTGACTGATTTACGCCTTTGGCGCACATCTCAAAAGCAGGGTCAAGTTTTCCCCAATGTTCAGGGCCACCGTCGCCGCTGTACCCCCATTGAACATCCGAAGCCAAGCTGCTGCCGGCAACCAAAACAAAGGCTGTAGCCATTGATACACATGCTTTCTTCATACTCCCCTCCTTTTCCTTGGTACAAAAATAAAAAAGCGGCGGGCACCCCGCTGCCTCGCACGGACACGGCTCAGTATCCTACTTTTTTTTCCAATCAATTACAAGGGCTTGTTTGTCTCCATGTGCAAAACAAGATCCAACATCCTGTTCGAATATCCCCACTCATTATCATACCAGGTCATGACCTTGACCGTTGTCCCCAATACACGGGTACAAAGACCGTCAACAATGGATGAATGAGGATCTCCTTGAAAATCAATGGATACCAATGGTTCTTCCGTATAACGTAGATAACGATTTGCAGCCTCGGCAAGGGCTTTATTCACTTCCGGGGCCGTGGTTTCCCGTTCCACTTCCATCACCACATCCACAAGTGATACATCTGGTGTCGGTACCCGAACTGCCAATCCATCAAATTTATTTTTCAACTCGGGAATAACCAACGCCACGGCAGCAGCGGCTCCAGTTTTAGTTGGGATCATGGACATAGCAGCTGCCCTGGCCCGGCGCAGATCAGAATGAGGAAAGTCCAACAGTCGTTGGTCTCCGGTGTAGGCGTGAACCGTAGTCATCAAGCCACGTTTAATACCGAAATTATCCAACACAACCTGCGCCACAGGGGCCAGACAGTTTGTTGTACAGGATGCATTGGAAACCACATCATGTACAGTCGGGTCATACTCGTCTTCATTCACACCCATGACAAGGGTCTTGACATCGCCCTTGGCCGGAGCGGAAATGACAACTTTGGCCGCACCAGCATCAATATGAGCCTTTGCCGAATCAAGATCCCTGAAGAAACCTGTGCATTCAAGAACATATTCCGCACCATACTCGCTCCATGGAATATCCTTGGGTTGCCGATGACTGGACACAGGGATCAGGGTACCGTCAA
This sequence comes from uncultured Desulfobulbaceae bacterium, assembly GCA_945787305.1. GTDB lineage: Bacteria > Desulfobacterota > Desulfobulbia > Desulfobulbales > Desulfobulbaceae > DRLX01. Next base: position 5,894 of record CALZIH010000019.1, read on the forward strand.
CAAGTATCCCATTGTCCGCCGCTTTGATTTCACGATTAAAAACACCCATTACCGAGTCATATTTTAACAGATGAGCAATGGTGTTTATATCTGTAAGATCATTAATACCGACTATTTCAATATCGGCAAATGCTTCATCCTTGTCGATTGCCCTGAAAATGTTTCTCCCGATCCGTCCAAAACCGTTTATGCCGATTTTTATGCTCATCGCTTCTCCTTCAATGATTGTTATCCGGTTTCCAGATGAAAACCACGTTGACAGGTGTCAGTTTCTTCTTTTCAAATGCAATTGGCTTACACCCCACCTTGAAAAATACCATTGCCGCCCGATCTCGGTTTCATGCTCATTTTTTTCAAGGCGCCCTACATTATAGCTGCGTCCTCCCTCTTACCTTTCCCCCAGTTTTTTAACTGGGGATTCTCTTGTACCATGGCCTTGATATGCACAATTTTGGCACGGGCCTCGTCACACTGTCTATCGCAGTCAAATGCCCGTTCATACATGGCGAGAGCCTGTCCATACCACTGCCCGGAAAGATAACTTCGCCCAGCGGCACAAAACCCTTGGGCAGCGGAACCGGAAAACATATCCAACAATAGATCCTCAACAGGTTCCCCCCATAAGGCCCTGACAAGTTTCTCTTCCTCAACCAGCAAACGTACAACCAGCGCATTCCCAGCAAGATCGGGCATCATCATCCGTAAGATAAAGTTTGCTTGCCCGAGCAGAAAGCCGGCCTGCTCCATCTGGTTTACCACATCTGCAGCAATACGCCGGATAAGGGAGTCGACATCAACCATCTTTGAAAGCTGGGGCAAAGGACCTGATGGCCGCGCCACCTGAACTGAAGATGGCGGAAGAGACTTTCGCATCCGGACTGCAGCCGGACCGTATGTGTTCAGCAGGTAAATATTTTCCTTCAGCTTCATCGCCTCATGAAAAACAGACCCTAGCAGCCAATCGATCAGGGAGCCGTGAACAGCATACTCTCGCTCCTGTTCAGGCCAGGCAAGGTGACAGAGGTCCTTCAACCGCCAGAGTCGACCCTTTTCGGATTCGGTACCTAACATCTGTGTCAGTCGATTCCATATCTGCTCACGTACCTTTCCTGTTTCAGGAGAAAGCAAATCGGAACAATCATATTGCTGCGGGTTCCTGCATTCCAGATACATCACGTATAATTGCTGAAAAGAGCTGTAAACGAGAAAGAAATCCTCCACCACTTGACGAATAAAATGGTTCCTTCGCTGCTCAAACCAGCTTGGCCGTTTACTGTTTATAGATGCAGAGGTTAGGTTCTGGTGCATCACATCAACTGCTGCAGGTCATTGCCTGGGCCTGGGTATAGAGTTTGAAATAGCTGGACATGACATTTTTCCAGGTATGGCGTTCATGGATACGTTGAACGGCTGCACGCTGCATGGTTTGAATCCTGAGCGGATCAACTCGATACGTTGACAGTGCTCGCTGCATGGCCCCGGCCAAGTCTGTCGGAGAATGATCTGTATAGGCAAAACCGGTAGCTCCGTCCTCCACCTTGACCAGTCCTCCGACCAGGTGAACAATGGGCAGATTACCGAGCAACTGGGCAATATAATCGGTGAGACCGCATGGTTCGTACTGGGAGGGGATCAGAAAAAAATCACCGGAGGCGTAAACACGGTAGGCTAGGGCCGGATCATACCCTTTAAGGAAACAAACCCGACCCCGGAGTGCTTTCAATTTGGTCATCCGGCTGAGCTGCCGCTCAAGTTGCGGATCTCCGGTGCCGAGCACCAACAGTTGGAAACCGGGTGCATCATCCATTAACAGGTCAATGCTATCCAGCAGGACGTCAACACCTTTTTGCGCCGTCAATCGGCCGATAAAGGTAAAAAGCGGAAGTTCGCCATCCATGGACAGCCGACCGAACTGCTTGACGTTGTCCCGTTTCTCAAGGTGGCTGTAAACGGCCAGGATATCATCCTTACACCGCCGTTTGCCGGCCAAGTCCCCGGTAAGGGGATTAAAAGCCGCAATCAGGCCGAGTTTTTCCGGGGTTGTCGGATCAAAATCCTGCGGATTGATGCCATTGGTGACTCCGGCCAGCTCCACGCCGTGTTTCAACAAACGGTGGCCGAGCCAACCGGTACGGGCGTCATCATTGGTCTGCTGCAATTCGCGGGCATAGTTTTCACTGACGGTATTCATAACCGCATAATCGGCGGCCGTCACGAAGGGGTCAAAGCAGTTACCCAGCAAGCCGTCCATGATAACCGATTCCGGTAGGCCGGTGACAGCCCGGGCAAAGTCAAGGTCAGCCACCTCTTGATGATAGCCAAGCCCGGCATTGTGAATGGTCACGACCACTCCGCTGTGCAGGAAATAGTGACGATATCCCGGGTTCTGCCGCATCATCGCTGCAAGAGTTGCCGCATGTCCGTCCTGACAGTGGAGAATATCGGGACGTTCGTCAAGAAGAATCATAACATCCAGTGCCGCCTTCTGCAGCAGAATGTTCATGGCAAAATAATCAAAATGGCCACTACCCTGGTACTGCCAGGGAATTTTTTTTTCCTCTTCGGCGGTATAGGTGTATACCCCCTGTTTCTCAGCAAATCGATCTGCCTCGATCAAGAGTACCCTGACGCCTTTCAACATCTGTTGCCAAAGGGTGACTGTCTCCCGCCGCTCTTCATCGACATAGTGCATGTCTACGTCAAAGAAAAGATTTGTGCTACCCTCACAGTCCAGCGAAGACCGTCGAGGCGGCGACGTTAGCGGGCTAAAACCGAGCTCTATGGCATCCATGAAACCATAGCGGGGTATAACCACGGTTACCTCCACTCCAGCTTCGGCGACCAGGGCTTCGGCCAATTGCCGGCAGACATCCTTTACGCCACCGGCACCGGCCAGGCCGTCATATTCCCGGCTTATCATCCAGACGGAACGAATGGCTGGATCTTGTTCTTGCCTACTCGCCATGACCGCGTACTGTTTCCCGCACATGAACAAGGGGCAGCTGTCTCAACAAGTGATCGGCAAGGGTCAGCCTGACCATGGCCTCACAGACGGGAACAATCCGAGGAATTGCAGATATATCGTGTCGTCCCCCGACTTTGATATTGACCGCCTCATTGTCCATGTTAACTGTCTGCTGCTCCTTATGAATGGAAGGAATGGGCTTTACGGCAACTCGAATAATCAAATGTTCACCGCTACTGATCCCTGCAAGGATTCCACCGGAATTGTTCCCCAAAAATCCACTTGGTGAGATAGCATCGTTATTTTCCGAACCCAGCATGGAGGCTGCAGCAAAGCCGGCCCCGATTTCAACCCCTTTGACTGCGCCAATCGACATAAGAGCACGGGCAAGTTCACCATCAAGTTTGTCAAATACCGGTTCCCCAAGTCCTGGAGGGCAGACAGCCCTGATCTCAACAATACCACCCAGGGTATCACCCTGATTCCGAACCTCGACAATACGCTCTTCCATCCGGGCAGCCGCATCATTATCCGGACAGAATAGCCGATTTTCATCCAGCACGCTGAGATCACGTTTATCGGTATGTACTCCACCAAGGGCTACAGTATAGGCTTGTACACGCATGGAGTATTTCCAGAGCAGACGAGCGGCAACTGCTCCTGCTGCTACCCGGGCCGCAGTTTCCCGGGCAGAGGCACGGCCACCGCCGCGATGATCGCGGATACCATATTTGGACTGGTAGGTCAGATCACCATGACCGGGGCGAAATACATCACGCAAATGACTGTACGATTTGGAATGCGCGTCCTCATTCATGATCACCAGGGAAATAGGCGTACCGGTGGTTAATTCACAATCCCCACCCTCGGGCCTGTAGGTACCGGACATGATCTGTACCCGGTCTGGCTCCTTACGGGGAGATGTTGCCCCTCCTTTGCCTGGACGCCGTCGTTCAAGCTCAGCCTGGATCAGCTCTTCATTAAGTTCAATACCGGGTGGACACCCATCAATTACAGCCCCCAATCCAGTCCCATGGGACTCTCCCCATGTGGTCACCTTAAATAATGTTCCAAATGTATTGCCAGCCATCTTCTGTATTCTCTCTTATCCTGTACGGTAATTCTCTGCCAGCACCACCAGATGCTGCTCAATCTCATCAACAAGTTCCCTCGGATTACGGCCATCGGTGCGGATGGCAAAGTCAGACCCCTTCCGATATAAAGGCACACGCTCAGCAAGAAGCTCTCGAACCTCACGTCGAGGGTCCTTACCTGTCAGCGAAGGCCGCTGCTGCGGGGAATGCTCATCAGTAGACAGCCGATTTTCAATTGTTCGCTCATCGGCTCGCAACCAAACACTTACACTATCATGACATAACGACTGCCACGCCTGCTCGTGCAACACGGCCCCTCCACCGGCGGCGATAACCACTCCGGATTTTTCGCATAACTTCTGCAACAGGGCTTGCTCGAGTCGTCGAAAACGATCCCACCCACATTGAACAACATAATCAGCCACACAGCAGTCAAGTTGACTACACAGAATCTCATCGGTGTCGAGAAACTCCATCCTCAATCTTTCGGCCAACAGTTTACCGACCAAAGACTTGCCGGTGGCCCGGAAACCAGTCAGCAGAATACGTTTAAAAGGAAGATGTACAGCGTCCATATTCATCACACCCCTTCTTTCTACTCATACCATAATGGATGACAATTATCCCGTTCAAGGAAAAATCTCAGCCTAAACATTTTTATCATCATACACCGGACTCCGAACGCCTCTTTGTCTCTTGAGGACACATTTTACAATAAACAGCATGCCCCATTGGCGCAAACAAGCGTTTGATTCTGCAGCCCTCAACTCACCCTTAAATTTTTTCTTTTCTTTTCATCTTGCTGCACTTACAGTATGTCATGAGAAAAATTTTACCACTTAAATTCGTATAAAAATGGAATACAGGGATTATTACGACATACTCGGGGTTGATCGCGATGCCACCCAGGATGATATTAAACAGGCGTACCGACGACTTGCCCGGAAATACCATCCAGATGTCAGTAAAGAGGCGGATGCCGACAAAAAATTCAAAGATATCGGTGAAGCATATGAGGTTTTAAAAGATCCGGAAAAACGGGCCGCCTATGATAAATTCGGCAGCAACTGGCAACACGGCCAGGACTTTGAACCACCACCCAACTGGGATGCCGGATTTGAATTCCGTGGTGCCGGATACACCGGTGCAACCGATAACGACTACAGCGATTTTTTCGAATCGCTTTTTGGTCACAGCGGCCGCACCGGTCGAACCAGCCATCGTCAAACCTTTCACATGAAAGGAGAGGACCAGCACGCAAAAATAGTCATCCGACTTGCCGATGCCTATAACGGTTCCAAACAGACCATCACCCTGTCACGACCTGTTGTCAATGAGCGTGGCCATGTCATCACCCAGCCCCACAACCTGCACATAACCATCCCCAAGGGAATCATCGAAGGGCAACGCATACGACTTGAAGGACAAGGAACGCCGGGAATGGGTGGCGCCGCGGCCGGGGACCTGTATCTTGAAATATCTTTTGCTGAAGACCCGATCTTCCATGCCGAAAGACGTGACCTCCACATGGAGCTTCCGGTCACGCCTTGGGAAGCCGCCCTCGGTGCCACTATGACCATTCCAACCTTGGGCGGTAAAGTACAACTGAAGATCCCCGCCGGCTCACAGGGCGGCAAGAAACTCCGACTCAAGGGGCGTGGCCTGACAACGGCTTCAAAACAAGGCGATCAAATCATTACCCTGCGTATAGTCGTCCCTGAGGCAACAACCGAAGAACAAAAAGAACTGTATAGGAAAATGGCGAAAATCATGCCGACCAGCCCGAGAAACGACCAGGGATTGTAACATGACTGATACCCCTACTTCACTTACCGGTACCGTACTAGATGAGAATACCAGGTGCAGCTTAGGCGAACTCTGTCGTCTCTGTGGTATTCCAGCAGAACTTGTTCTGGAAATGATTGCTGAAGGCCTGCTCTGTCCCCAGGAAAAAGCGCCTGAAGAATGGTCTTTTACGGCTATTGAAATAAAACGGGTCCAGATCACAATCCGCCTCCAGCGAGACTTGCGGATCAACCTTCCCGGTTGCGCCCTGGCACTGGAACTCCTTGAAGAGCTCGAAGAGCTGCGACAACGACACCGGACCCGGTAAGCTTTGGACTTCATACTCCTTTTTGCAGACAGCTTACACGGTCCGTCAGTTCTCACCGGCATTCTGTGCACTGCAGTGCCGATCCTTCTCTATAATCTCATGCAGTTCAATCGCTTGAGCCGCCGCAACCTTGGTCTTTCCATCCGCCTGGAACAGGCCAGCCGGAACACTTCGCGTCTCGATGTTGAAATTGAACGACTCCGAGGGGAGCGGGACACTCTGCTCGTGCAGAACCGCCAAACCGCGGAAACAACAGCAGGACTCCAGGCCGATCTGATCAACACTCGGCAGCTTATGCAGGAAAGGGAAAACCTGGTTGAGATTACCCGAAGACAGATGGAACAGGATTTTCAACTGCTTGCCGGACGTATCCTCACCGAGAAAGGTCAGGAGCTGACCAGCCGGCATGTGTCCGATCTGCAGACATTGTTTGAGCCGATGCGCGAACAATTACTTTCATTTAAACGCAAGGTCGAGGATGTCTACGACAAAGAATCCCGTGACCATGCAGCTCTGCGCAGGGAGCTTGAACTGCTCAGAGACCTCAACCAGCAGCTCAGTACCGATGCCCTCCACCTCACCCAGGCCCTGCAGGGTAAATCCAAGATCCAGGGGCAGTGGGGAGAGATGATTCTCGAAAAGCTGCTTGAAGATTCCGGTCTGCGCAAAGGAAGCGAATTCGAAACCCAAGTCGGCATGCACAACGAGCAGGGTCGTCTGCAGCAACCTGACGTTGTTGTTCATCTGCCCAGAAATCGCGATATCATCATTGATGCTAAAGTTTCGCTCAAGGCCTGGGCGCAAGCTGCCCATGAGCAGGACCAGAAAAAACAGCAAAAACTGCTCAAACAGCACCTGCATTCGCTGCACAGCCACATAAAAGGGCTTTCAGCTAAAAAATATCAACAGCTGTCCGAGATAAACACCCTGGATTTTGTCCTGCTCTTTATTCCTGCGGAAGGAGCTTTTCAAGCTGCCATCAGCCAGGAACCAGACTTACTGACCCAGGCCATGCGAAAAAAAATTATCCTGGCTGGACCATCCACCCTCCTGGCGATTTTACGGACCATCCACCACCTTTGGCGCCTGGATGAACAGGGTCGAAACGGTTTAACTATTGCCAAACAGGCCGGAAATCTTTATGATAAATTCGTTGGCTTTGCTGAGGCTTTTGAAGAGATAGGCTTCAGGCTTGAACAGAGCCGCCAATCCTGGCAGACTGCACGAAAAAGACTGGTCTCCGGGCGGGGTAATCTGGTCGACCGGGTCGAATCACTCAAAGAACTCGGTATCCAACCCGGACGAAATTTACCCAACACCATCAAAGATAAAAATTAGGAGATCATCATGAAATATCTCAGCCTATTAATAACTCTCTCCATGTTTGCCCTTACCTCTTGTGCCAATATGAATAAAGCGCAAACCGGAGCTGTGGGCGGAGCGGCCGGCGGTGCTCTCATCGGCCAGGCGATCGGCCATAATACGGAAGCCACCCTGATTGGCGCTGCGGTCGGCACCATGCTCGGCTATATAGTCGGCAACGAAATGGATAAATACGATCGCAAACAACTTAACCACGCCTATGAGCGCGGCGTCTCAAACCAGACCTCATCCTGGGTTAACCCGGACAACGGCAACCAATACAGTGTCACACCACAACCGGCCTATACCAGCCCGTCAACAAATAGGGTCTGCCGTAAAGCTGAGATCAATGCAGTGATAGACGGCAAACTTGAAAAAACCTACACAACAGCCTGCCGTGATGCCAACGGGCAGTGGCAGCTTCAAAATTAGGCTCATATCGAATCGAGGCGACCTGTTCAAGATATGTGAAAAACTGCACCTTACAGGGTTTTTAAATAGCCTGAAGATTAGTTTTTTTATAATACTGCCAATAAAACCTGCCAACAGGCCGTTTTAAAAAGAAATAAGAAGCAAGGAGGTTTCATGGCATCAGGCCAGTTTTCTCTCTCCACTACAGCGCACATGGAATTTGTAGACATCACAACCCGGCTGCAACAGGTCGTCGATGACTGTGGGGAAAATAATGGGCTGCTCGCCGTCTACAATCCACACACAACGGCAGGCATCACCATCAATGAAGGAGCCGATCCAGATGTACAGACGGACCTGATAGGCGTATTTCGCCAAATCATACCGGAAAATTATCCATACCGGCACCGGGAAGGCAATTCGCCCTCACACATGATGACCACCTTGACCGGCAGTTCGGCATCTGTGTTTATTGAAAACGGCCAACTCCAGCTCGGTACATGGCAGCGCATCTTTTTCTGCGAGTATGATGGCCCTCGCAGTCGCAAGGTCTGGTGGAAAATCTTGGCTGGGTAACAATGACGGAAAAATCGCCCATACCTGCAGATGAAATCTGTTTTGGTTTAGACCGTGCAACCGATGAACGATCGCTTGCCCTCTTCCTCAAACTTTTCAGTAGAGATCAATTGCTGGACGCCCTCGCTCCACGCCTTGGCGATGATGAGATCGAGCAGGTGGTCAATATGCTCACGGCCCTCATGCGTAACCACCTGCAGGAAAAAGAATACCACGAACTGTTCCTCGACGATCACGACCATCACCACTGATACCCTATGCCTCAGAGCCCCTCAACTTACATAAATTTCTCGATATACTGGGAGGTAATGAGCAACTGCTGATTATCGACACCGACGTTGATAACGCTAAATTTAATGGACTCGTAAAAAGTCCAAAACGCCGTTTGCACTGTACGGAAATACAATGAGTTATGACCTTTCCGCCGTCGGTGGCGAGGCATTTTACGACACCGACAAATTTGACTCCATCATCTCCCGTCGCCGGCGTTGAATTTTCATCATCGCCTGTTCTGATTCTACATCCTCTTTATGGAAGATCGACTACAAAAAATCCTTGCACGAGCCGGAGTGGCCTCACGACGCCGTTGCGAGGAACTGATTCGTGACGGGCGGGTGGCTGTTGATGGACTGGTGACAACAGAAATGGGATGCAAGGTCGACCCGGACAATCAACGTATCACTTTTGATGGAAAGCCGATCCGCAGTGAAGAAAAAGTCTATCTCCTGCTCAACAAACCTACCGGTTACGTCACCACTCTTTCCGACCCCCAAGGCAGGCCCATTGTCACCGACCTGCTGCCCGACATCACAAAACGTGTCTTTCCCGTTGGACGTCTTGACTTGAATTCCGAGGGAGCATTGCTGCTGACTAACGATGGACAGCTTACCAACTATGTCCTTCACCCCAGATATGGAGTGAAAAAAACATATGAAGTCAGCGTTGAATATGCTCCTGCAACTCGGGACATAAAACGACTCGAACAGGGAATTCGAATAGACGGTATGAAAACATTACCGGCAAAAATTTCTTTCATTTCCCGAAAAAAAGGAAATATACGAATAAAAGTGATTATTCATGAAGGAAAAAAGCGACAGGTGAGAAAAATGTTTTCAGCTATAGGTCATCCTGTCAAGAAGCTGAAAAGAACAGCGTATGGAAGACTTACGCTTGGTGGTTTGAACACTGCCGAATATCGCCTTTTGAGAAAAAAAGACATAAAAAACATATTTTCAGGCAAAATTCCCTTTACAATCAAAAACATACCTGATTAAATCTGAATAGTGATAAAAATAAGCGCTTTTTCACCTGTGATTTAAGACCATAAGGACTGAAGGGTGACCGTATGAGACTCGCTGCAAGAGGGAGAACAGCATGAACAAATCAGAACTGATTGAAGCATTGGCCGAGGAAATGCAATTGCCTGTCCGGGAAGCGGCCTCGATTACCAATACCATAATCGAGACTATGAGTGAGGCTCTGGCCAATGGTGATTCCATTGAAATCAGAGGTTTTGGCAGCTTTGTGGTCAAAGAATACGGTTCCTACACCGGTCGCAACCCGAAAACCGGTGAAAAGATCAAAGTTGAACCGAAAAAATTACCTTTTTTCAAGGTCGGCAAAGACTTACGAGAAAGGGTGAACAAGAGCCGCTCTTCCTAGGCCGGGCCGGCAGAATCCCACCCTTTTCAGTCGGCAGGCTAGGTACCAGTGGTGTGCTGAACCCGGATAGGAGTGCCACACTTCCTATTCGGGTTTTTATACTCAAAGCATACAAACACGCCCCGCCCTTCAACTGACAATTTCCCCCACCAGATCGTAGGTATGCGCTTCTGTAATCCGCACCGGTACAATGTCTCCAGGGTTGGCTTGTCCACCGGCAATATAGACACAGCCATCAATCTCCGGTGCCTGGAAACGGGTGCGCCCTTCAAGCAGTAAATCCGTTTCCGAACTTATCCCCTCCACCAGCACCTGCTCAACCGTACCCACATATTTCTGAAAGTTACGTGAGCTGATTTCGGCCTGTGCCGCCATCACCCTGTTGTAACGTTCTTCTTTTTCGCGTTCACCGATTTTATTGTCCATTGCATATGCTGCACAACCCTCTTCATCCTGATATTGAAAAACGCCCACATGATCCAGTTGCCAGCGTTGAAGACAATCAATTAATTCATCTACCTCCTGCTCTGTCTCTCCAGGAAACCCTACAAGCAAGGTGGTGCGCAGTGCGCAATCGGGAACATAATCACGTATGCGAGTAACGAGATGGTCCAACTCTTGCCGACCGTAACGTCGATTCATTTTCTGTAGAACCCGGTCACTCACATGTTGAAACGGAATGTCAAGATATGGAACAATTCGTGGTTCAGCCACCATCAGTTCAAGTAAAGCAGTTGAGACGGTTGAAGGATACAGGTAAAGCAGACGAAACCATGGAATATCTGTTCGCAATACGAGCAATCGTAGCAGGTCGACCAAGTTATTTTCAGTTGTGAGGTCATTTCCGTAAGCGGTCAAATCCTGGGCAATCAGGCTGAGTTCCCGAACACGATTCCGACCAAGACGTTCAGCCTCAATGGCCAGATCTTCAAGCGGACGACTGCGTAACGGCCCGCGGATGGAGGGAATCATGCAATAGGTGCAGCGATTGTCGCAACCTTCCGTGATTTTGAGGAAAGCCATATAAAAATTGGTCGACAACCGGCGAGGCGTCGTGCTGTCCATCAAATATTTAGGTTCCTGCAGATCCACAAGTGGCTTGTTTTGCCCTCCTAATCTCCGCGTAATCAACGCATCAATCTCGGCCACGCCGTTAATGCCGGTAAAAAGATCGACCTCGGGTAATTCTGCCAGTAAACTCTGACCATAGCGTTGCACAAGGCAACCGACAACCACTAGCAATTTATCGGGATCCTGTTGTTTAAATTCAGCCAACCGCAAAATCTCATCGACAGCTTCTTCCACTGCCGGTTGAATAAATCCGCAGGTGTTCACCAGCAGCACATCAGCATCGGCAGGGTCTTCAACAACGGAATAGCCCGCATTTTCAAGACGGCCAAGCATCACTTCCGAATCGACGAGATTTTTGGCGCACCCCAGGCTGACAAGATGCATTTTTTTCATTGTGCTCACCGGCTTCACCCTTGAAGTTGTTTTTTTAGGTAAACAGCTAGAGAATAAACAAAAAAAGGGGACTACGGCATAGGCCGTAGTCCCCTTTAACAGATCTTTTATCCTATCTTACAGACCCAAAGCCGCTTTAAACGGATTGGCGTACAGCAGGATAAAAGCAATAACCAGACCATAAATAGCGATGGACTCACAAAGAGCCATACCAAGAATCATGGTGGTGGTGATTGCGCCTTTTGCTTCGGGGTTACGAGCAACACCGTTACATGCACCGTCAAGACCGGAACCCATACCTATACCGGCACCAAGCCCTGCAAATCCGACAGCATGAGCAGCCGCTATACAAACCAAACCGAGATGAATCTTGTCCATTGTACTGTTCCTCCAAAAAAATTATATAAAGTTGGCCTTCTTCTCCGTTGAACGGAAACGTATTACACGTGATTAATGGGCATGCTCCATGGCCTGTGCACAGTACAGTACAGAGAGCAGCACGAAAACAACCGCCTGGATAACCGATACCAGCACGCCAAGGCAAAGAATCGGCAACGGCGCGAAATAGGCG
>CALZIH010000020.1 GCA_945787305.1 uncultured Desulfobulbaceae bacterium
CAGTTGGAGCACGTGATGCGACTGGCCAAAGCTCGTGCCCGGGCCTATCTTGCCCATGAGTAGTTATGTCAGTGCCGCTTTGCGCCGCTTGGTGACCGCACGCGCGGATGCCGTGTGCGAGTACTGCCTGATACATGAGGACGACGCCGTCTTTGGTTGCGAAGTGGACCACATCATCAGCGAAAAACACGGTGGGACAACGGAGGCGGGCAACCTGGCGTATGCGTGTGCCTTCTGCAATCGGGCAAAAGGCAGTGATATAGGGTCCATTGTGCAGGGCACAGAGGATACGAAACCGGCCAAGCATCTGCAGCGCTTCAGCTACGGATTGTGCCGAAAAAATGGTGGTAAAGCCGTGTAAAATTTTATCCCGCAGCCATTTTTGCCGCCCTATTCCTCTTTTGGATATCCACGCCAAATCAGAATGGTTTTCCCTCAGGACATGATCAACCTGTTTCCCGTCACCACTGTTGACGGCTCGGGCAAGGAGGCCTATTCCGCTCTCTCCACTGAAACGATAGCTCGTGGCGAGAAAAGCGACCGAGTCAGCTAGTGGGGGTGCGTGTGCATCGGATGGCGGTGATGTGCCGGTAAGCTGCTGCAGTACATCACAGAGGGGAGGGGACAAGCCGTGCGTCTCTTGACCGCAGAGATCGGAAAACAGGCTGCCGGCTTCAACTGAAGCCAGCTGGTCCCGATCTCCAAGAAGGATCAAGCGGCAAGATTCCGGCAAGGCATTAACCAGTGCGGCCATCAGCGGAATGTCAACCATCGACGCCTCGTCCACCACTAGCAGGTCAAGGGGAAGGGGGTGACTTTTGTCGTAGCGGAAGCCGCCCTCGCCGGTAAACCCAAGCAGGCGATGCAGGGTCTGTGCCTGGTCGGGAAAGCCGGATATCATCTTAGAGGGAAGAGATTTTTTTGCCTGTTGCAGGGATTCCTGCACCCTTGCTGCAGCCTTGCCTGTCGGGGCGGCCAGGCCGACACGGAGGTTTGGATGGAGGCTGTTAAGCAGAGCAAGGATACGGGCCACGGTATAGGTCTTTCCTGTACCGGGTCCGCCGGAGATAACCAGCAAGTTTTTAAACAGTGCCTGGGCTGCTGCCCTCATTTGTCCGTCTGCGGCGAGGGCGTCGGGAAACAGAATTTGCAGCCAGCCGGAAACCTGTTGGAGAGACACAGCTCCCATGCCTGAGGACCTGCCCAGCAGCGAGCTGACAATTTGTTCTTCATAGCGGAAAAATCGATAGAGATAGAGTCGGTTATTGCTGTCGAGAATAAGTGGCGCAATGCCACCGGGCTCGGCAACCGTCCGGCACCCAAGGAGAATTTTTCGCCACTTGGTCGCTGACGGAATCTTCGGTTCACCATCGAAAAACGGTTCTTTCAAGTCGTTGTCCAAAAGTAGACAGGTGTGCCCCTGGCCGACGGCACGGCTGACCAGGGCGGCGGCAAGCAGGAGTTCCTCTTGTTTATCTTTCTCAAGTCTATAGAGAAAAAGCGCTAAATGGTAGTCAATGGGTCGGAGAAAACCCTGGTCGACAGCCTGCTCCAGAAAGGCCTTCATGCCGACGCCTTCATCGGCAGGCCACAGCATTTATCAATGCCGGTGATCAGTTCTAAATCGGGCTTGTCTCTGAATATGCCTGTGGCCGCCGGATGTTGTGGATGCATGCCGCGCAGGAAGAGATAGAAGACCCCGCCGAAATGGTCATCATAGCTGTAGCCGGGTAATCGCCGCTGCAAATAACGGTGTAAGGCCAAGGTATAGATCAGATACTGCAGGTCATAACGGTGTTCAACCATAGCCGGGGCCAGTTGCCCGGGCTCATAGTCTGCGGTTGTCGGGCCAAGATAGTTTGACTTGTAATCAACGATATAATATGTACCCCGGTAGCGGAATATGAGGTCAATAAACCCTTTCATCAGGCCGGTCAGGCGTTCCGAACTTGTCGGCAGTGGGGGGATTTCGTACAGTTGAAGCAGGGTGTTGAGCCGGCTGAAGTCAAGATCCCGCAGGGGAAAATAAAAACCCATTTCGTTGAGTTTATCTTTTTGTGCGATATCCTGCAGTCGACATGGTCCCATATCTGTTCCTACAATATTGGCGAGCCAATCGTTGACCATCGGGATCCACTCTCCATCAATGCCCGCTCGCTGGAGTTGTTCTTGAATGATCGGAACCCAGAGTTCGGTCGGGGCATCGGTGAAATCGATCAGTTCCAGAATGGCATGCAGGCAGGTTCCGGCCGCAGCACCCCGTGGAAAATGAAACGGGGTCCATCCTTCTCTACTGGGTAGAACAGGCCGGAATTCCCTGTCAACGTCGTGGTTTTCCGGCCTGGGATCATGGCCGGCAGCCAACCGCGAATAACTGGTAATCTGCCAGTTATACTCCACCGAACCGGTAAAACGTGTCACTGCCAGCGGAGTGTCCTGTTTTCGTTCCTGCAGAAAAATAGGGCCGATTGTTTCGTGCAGGGTGTGCAGTTTCAGCAGGCTTTGCCGCCTGTTGAGTTTCAGGAGTTGTTGTTGCAGCTCAGCTTCGTTTGCTATGGTGACGCTCCCGTCGGGAGAACGGTGCAGAAGCCAGGCCAGGGCTGTGTTTTCCATGAGTTTGATGTGACCCCAGCAAAAATAACAGCAACAGCAGGCACGTGTCAGGGCAACATACAAAAGACGCAGCTCTTCTGCCAGTCGTTCCTGTTGGGCAAGCTCTTGATGGTCGCGATTCGGCTCCGGGCTGAGATCAACGATCATCTGCCTGCTGTTTGGATCATGGAAGCTGATGTATTCCTTTGCTTGCGGTGTTCGTGTTGACCAGAGAAAAGGGAGGAAGACGATGGGGTACTGCAACCCCTTGGCCTTGTGGATGGTTACGATTTTAACCAGTTCCTCGTCGGATTCAAGCCGAAGCTGCTGGGCACTGTTATTTTCGTCGGGATAGGCTATTTGCTGCTGTAGCCAGTGAATCAGTTCTTGCGGGCCGTGTTGCCTTGTTGAGGCCTCTTGCAGCAGCTCGGCAAGGTGGAGAATGTTGGTCAGGGCTCGCTCACCATTGAGATCGGCAGACAACCGCCGGACCAGTCGTCCCTTGGCAATGAGCTGCTGAAACATGGGCATGAATCCCTTTTGCAGCCAAATGTCACGGAGAGTGTGGATTGTGGTCAATGTATATTCCCAGGTCGTCTCGTCATCATGGAGCCGGGCAAGATCGGGGCCGTTCAGGCCAAAAAAAACGGAGGCCATTGCGTTTCGTACCAGATCAGAGGCTCCAGGGGTGGCTAGACCTGGCAAGACTCGGAGCATTTCATCTGCTTCGGGGCTGAGGAAAACCGAATCCCGGCTTGAATAGACAGAAGAAATGTTTTGCCGGCGCAAAGTTTGCTGAATCACTTCAGCCTCACGATGGGTACGAACCAGAACGGCTATGTCGCCAGCAACTACATGTTTGGTGCCGATACAAGCTTCACTTTTACTGCCTTTTGTCAGCAGCTTTTTGATGTGCAGGGCGCATATATCGGCTGCATTGTCATGGGCCACTCCTTTGTTCAGCACTTTGCCTGTGGAACCTCCATCCGGCTTGCCCAGCCATAAGCCTTGCAGGGGCAGAATTGGGACGTTATCCAGGGTCAGGGGGGTATTGTCGACAAGGCCGCTGGCCCTGACCGGTTCAAATTGTATCTGTGGTTCAAAGATGAAGGCTCTCTCTTGATTAAAAATCGTGTTGATCGCTTCCACCATCGGGGTTGTGGAACGAAAATTTGTGCTGAGGGTATACGTATTCCTCTTCGGAGTGTGGTTTCGGGCCTGGATATAGGTAAAGATATCGGCTCCACGAAAGGAATAGATAGCCTGCTTAGGGTCGCCGATCATAAACAGGTTCCCGTCTTGGTTGTAAATGGTCTTGAAGATTCGGTACTGCAAAGGGTCGGTGTCCTGAAATTCATCAACGAGTGCGGTCGGAAACCGGCTACGGATTTTCCCTGCCAGTGTGCTGCCTGATTTTGTCAGCGCAGCATCAAGATTCGTGAGCAGGTCGTCAAAAAAGAGCACGGCGCTTTCTTCTTTTCGCTTTTTAAGTTCCGTAAAGAGAAAACTCCTTGCATCCAGCATGAGTTGAATTCGGGCATTATGGATTAGCTGCTCATGGGAGGAAAGAAAGTCTGCAAACAGATCAAAAAAGGGGTGGGATGGAACGGTGCTGCAGCGTTTAAAAATATTGTCTGCCATGGTGGAAGCGCTTAGCAGATGCAATCCGTCCTCTAGGTCCCAGGAAAATTCGGACTGGACGGCCAGCCTGTCCATGGCTTCAAGCAGTACAGGTATCCTGTCGGGGCGATAACTTTTTGCATTTCGTGTCAGGCAGGGGTCTTCTTCCAGGATCTGCCGGACCTGTTCCCGCATTGTCGGCCAGTTTTGTCGGACAAGGGAAAAATGGGTTTGGCAGCGTTGCTGTAGATCATGTACCGCTTCTTTGTCGATCTGGGGAAGAATAACGACTTCCGGCTGCAAAAACGGGCCATTGAGTGATGCCAATACACCGGCTGGATCCTTCCAGCAGGCAGCTACCCATTCCGCCTCAGCTAGTGTTGCATTGTAAAACCTCAAACAGCGCCCCGGATTCAAAGGCATGATCTTGGAGCATCTGTTGGCAGAAACTGTGAATGGTATAGATGGCCGCTTCATCGAGCAAGGTCAGGCCGTCCAGAAGTCGTTGCCTGTTGAATGTTGTCCGGCCTGCCTGATCAAGCAGGTCGTTGAGCAAAGGGTCTCCGCTTGTTCTCCCGTCAAGAACATCAACAGCCTCACGGATACGTAAGCGGATTCGGCCGCGCAGTTCTTCGGTTGCCGCCTTGGTGAAAGTGACCACCAGAATTTCACTGACATCCAAGCCCTTTTCAAGCAACAAGCGGAGATAAAGTAAGGCAATGGTATAGGTCTTACCTGTACCGGCGCTGGCTTCAATGAGTTGGGTCCCGGAAAGGGGAAGGCTTTTGGGATCAAGCGGCTTCATGAATTTGTAGGTGGTCAAGTAGGGGAGAGATGATGGTTGAGGCAAGTTCCGTAAAAGCTTCGTCAAGCGGCAGGGCCCCGCACAGGGCAATGGTGTATGCACGGTCTTCCTGTTCACCGGGCATTTTCATGTTGCCGTTCCAGGTGTTGAACGCGGCCTTCATTTTACGGTCTTCCTGGGCTCTAGCAAATGCAAAACTGGTCTCCGGATAGAAATGAAGAGGAGTAGAGAGTCCTTGCCAATACATATCCATCAGTTCCAGCAAGATCCTTTCAGGGTTTTGTACGGGCGTGAGTTCGTACAGTCCATCTGTGGCTAGATGGAAACTCTGTATTTGGCTGCCGGGCTGGGCAAGGTGCAGGCCAAGGTGGAACAACCAGAGTTTAAGCAGGTCTTTTCCTTTGCATTGTGCTGCCCGCCAGCTGATACGGCCCTGTCCAAAAAGATGATCTATTCGACCTGTGAGTAGAAACCGACCCAGAATCAACTCAATGTCCATGGGGAGTTGAGGAGCGGAAAGAAGAGAGCGCAGGAGTGTAGCAACCCCTTCTGCAATCTCGGCAATTTTTCTAAATTGATTTTGAGCAAACGGACCGTGCGGCAGGAGCCCGGCAGCCTGTTGTCGAGCATAGACCTCTTGGGTGTCGCAATCAGCTAACAACAGGTTGACGGCGTCCTGGTTGATCATATATCGCTCCAGTGCGTCCAGTGCAAAGGGTTCGTTTTCCTCAATGGTTGTTTCACGGTCAAAGAGTTGTAGGCCCAGCCGTTTTTGCAGAAAAAATCGTACCGGGTGACTCCAGAAACCGGCCAATTGGCAGATGTCCACACGAGACCAGTCGGCGCCCGGCTCCGGTAAGGGGTATTCAAGAAAGGGTTTGGGTCGCTCTGTCCCCTCTGCCGGCATCCATTGCTGATTATAACTTGCCAGACCAGGAGTGGAATCAAAGCAGCGTCGGCTGAAGGGTTGCAGGGGGTGGTTTCTGGTCAATTGATCACAGGGCGATACGCCTGAAGCAGAAAAACCGAGATTTATGTAATCCTGCAGCTCACTAACCACTACCGATGGTTGGATTTCGCTATTCTCTTGCTGGCTGCGGCCCATCCAGGAAATGTACAGTACCTCGCGTGCTGAGAGCAGGGCTTCCAGGAAGAGGTAGCGGTCATCGTCGCGGCGATTTCGATCTCCCAATCGGGGCGATTGTGCCATCAGGTCAAAGGCAGGAGGCCTGGTGCTCCGGGGAAAGTCGGTGTCGCTCATTCCCAGAAGACAGATGACTTTGAAGGGAATTGAACGCATCGGAACCATGTTGCAGAAGGTGACCTGTCCAGCAAGAAAGGCCTGGCCGCCGCCGGGTTCTGAGAGCAGTTGCTCGAAGTATGACCGGATGACGTCTTTTTCAAGAGGTTCGGTCAAACCGGCTGAGCTGCAATGCTGTCCGAAGTCTGAAATGGCCTGATACAAGGGCAGAATATCGTCATCCTGTTCCGGCATGAAAAATGCTTGGACAAGTTCCGTGAGAAGCAGGCACCATTGATCCGGACTGTAGCTCTGGTGCAGTCGTTTTCGATATCGGGAGAGTTGGTGAATGAGCTCGGATAGGCTGCCAACCGTTTCCGGTTGCACGTTTGCAGTAAAGGGAGCAATGCCGGCAAACATTTGCGCATCACCACCCATCGAATAGCTTAGCAGTAGCCGGTCCCGGCCAAATGACCAAGTACTAAGATTGGACTCGTCAAGGCCAAGTCTGTTTCGCTGCTCTTGATCAAGAGCCCAGCGTATTCCCGATTTCCTGACAAGGTTACGGAGTCGTTCCGGTCCATCGGCTGTCAGGCCGAACCTGCGGTAGACCAGGGGGTTGTCAACCAGGGCAAGGACTTCAGGAGCTGTGCATCGGCTGGAGAGTAGGTCCATGAGCTCAAGAAACAGCCTACCCGCAGGGTGGTCATCCTGCAGAGTGCGGTCGGCAATGGTCCAAGGGATGCGGTGGTGGTGATCAACAGCTGAAAAGACACCATCTATATACGGTGCATAACTGGAAATATCCGGTGCCATGACCACGATATCCGCCGGTGTGAGCGACGGTTTATTGGCAAACATCTCAAGCAGTCTGTCATGGAGGACCTGCACCTCACGAAGTGGACTGTGGCAGAGGTGAAATTGGATGGATATATCATTCCGGTCAATGGTCGATTGACTTGTCCTTTCTTGGGTTCGATCATGCAAGTCGAGGATATCGTTTTGCAATCTGGCCAGAAGGTTTCCTTTCTGGTTATGCTCGTAGAGGGCGGTGTCTTGTGCCTCCAGCGCCATAAGTTGTTGAAAAAAGGTCCGGCCAATGGTCCCCATGGAGGCCAGCAGGGGATTGCCGTGGGTAAAGGTATCACTGATATCACCCTGATTCTTGTGTCGCCATTGCTTTCTTTTTTTGGCCAGACTTCGTTCGGGCAGGATATCCTCCCAGAAGACCTGACAGGGACAGAGGTGCAGTAGATGGATCGGGACATCAAGGCCTATGCGTGCAAAGAGTTCCATGTAGGCTGGCGCCAGAGTGCTCAGCCCGAAAAGGCTGACACGTTCGGGCATGTTATGCTTTTTCAAGCCCTCTTTTTCCACCTGCTGGTGAAATTCTTCAAGTAACCGACCACGATGCAGGTTGTGGTCTCTTGTCAATTGGCGCCAGAGTTCGGCCTGCCAGTGGTGTTCGTTTCCCGACTCCCAAGCAGTGAGCATGTCCGGGCGGAAGACGAGGTACTGGTCAAAGAGGTCGGAAATTTTACGGGCCAGCTGAAGTTGTTTACGGGCATCGTTATCCATACCAAGGTAATGGTTTGGCTGGGCAAAGAGTGTCTTCTCAGCCCGACAGAGTTCCGGCAGTAATTGATAGATGCGCCAGAGCATGGTGTTGCGGTCAAAGGGGCTCTGGTCCGGAAGTTTCCCCCGCTGGGCAGTGAAAACATCATAAATGAAGCGGGCCGGAAGCGGGAAGGCAAGGTTTGCGGCAATACCTGTTTGAGTGGCAAATTGTTGTGCAAGCCAACGGGCCATACCTTGGTTCTGGACCACGATAATTTCGGGCGCCAAGGGGTCATTTAGGGGTGTGGTAAGAATTCGGCAGAGGGTGGAAAACAGGACCTCCAGCTTGTTGGACTGGTAGAGATACAAGGAAAGCTTTCTCCTGTTTGGAAAATGAAGTAAAGGGAAGTATTCTGTCGAGTAAACTTATCAACTTTTGGACGCAACTCCAACAGTTTTACTGCAAAAATCAGTCTTTATCTTTTGGTAAAGAGAAATGTGTCTGCTATACTCGAAATATACCTTGTCTTTTGTGATGAAATGTTTTTTTGAATCATACTAATCCCTTTATGAAGCGTTCACCCCTTTTTAACACAGTTCTTGTTTTAGTTGCGGCCGCTTTTTTGCTTGGCCTGTTTTATCTGCCGTACTGGTCGGTACGAAAAAAAACCATTGCCGCCTTTGACAGTGAACAGATGATTCTTGCCAACCAGGCAATCAAAGGTATTGAGTCTTTTTTTGATACCTATGCCAAGGCCCTGGAATATTTTGCCGGTCAAGCTGCCATTATACATCTTGATGGCAGTGGCCGTGTCTTAATGGATGATTTTTTTTCTATCCACGCTTCCGAACTCTCTGCTGTGACAAGGATTGATGCTGCCGGTAAGATCTTGTACTCCACGCCGTTTGTCGAGGGGATTGTCGGAAAAAATGTCTCCGAACAAGCACATGCCGGCATGATGATAAAGACTCAGCGTCCGGTTATAAGCGATGTGTTTAAAAGCGTTCAGGGCTACGATGCCGTATCCTTTGCGTATCCGGTATTTGACAATCAAGAATTTGTCGGTTGTATCAGTTTTTTAATTCCTTTTGCCCAGATTGCCAGCAAATACCTTGAAAAGATCAAGGTGGCGGATCGGGGTTTTACCATGATGCTCAGCCGAAATGGAATTGGTTTGTACTGTCCCAGTGATAAGCATGTCGGTCGAAAGATCCGGGAGTGTTTTCCAGACGAACCGGAAATGTTGCGGCTTGGTGAACATATGATGAGCCGTAAACAGGGAAGCATGTCCTTTAAAGCTGTTCTTCCTATGGATTCCGGTAAACCGCCGGTGACCCGTTATGCTGTCTATGCACCAGTGAACCTGCCTGGGGATAATTTCTGGTCAATCGTAGTCGCCAGCCCGGAAAATAATGTTCTGGCCACGATGCGAGGTTTTCGCAATCAATGGTACATGGTAACCGTAGTGGTCATTGGTGCCGTCTTACTGCTCAGTTACTTTTTGACCAGGACTCTGGCGAGGAATCGAGAAGAAAAAAACCGTAGGCTTGTTGAAGAACAATTAGTCAGGTTGCTTGATTTTACGCCGATGGGGATGGTTGTCTATGATATCGATGGTCGGATTTCTTATGTTAATAAGGCGGTGATAGCCCTTTTTGACGGAGTCAATTCCGAAGATTTTCTTGGAAAAAAAGTTTTTGACTTTATTCATCCCGATTTTCTTGAGTTTATAACCACATATTTTGAAAATCTGGCCAGAGGGCAAAGTAATGAGACGGCCACCATCAAGATAATTACCCCCAGTGGTGTAGCAAAGGATGTGGTCATTAATTCCACACCTTTTATCTTCAGTGGCAGATCCAGTATGATTTCAATTCTCCGTGATGTTACCGACGAACTCAAACAGGAGGCAACACAGAGAAGACTGGTGACGGCAATTGAACAGGCAAACGAGTCTGTGGTTATTACTAATCAAGTGGGTGTTGTGGAGTATGTAAATCCGGCGTTTACAAGAACGTCCGGTTATAGTGGTGAAGAAATCATGGGCCGGAACCCTCGTTTGCTCAAAAGCGGCAAGCACGATACTCGATTTTATCGGAATTTATGGGATACGATCAGTGGTGGGAGAGTCTGGCAGGGTCGTCTTATAAACCGCCGTAAAAACGGTGAACTATATACGGAGATGGCCACCATTTCCCCTGTACGTGATGTTACCGGAAAGATAACTCATTATGTGGCGGTCAAGCGTGATATCAGTCACCAGGTCGAACTTGAAACCAAACTTCGTCAGGCTCAGAAAATGGAGGCTATCGGTACTCTTGCCGGAGGAATTGCCCATGATTTTAATAATATCTTGGGCGCAATAATAGGTTTTACAGATGTCGCCCTCTTGCAGAGTGATCCGGTTTCAAATCTTCATGAATCCCTCCTGCATATTCGGAAAGGGGGAAAACGAGCCGCAGACCTTGTGCAGCAAATCTTGACTTTTAGCCGGCAGTCAAGCGCAGAAAAAAAACCGATTGCCCTGGCTCCGTTAATCAAGGAGAGTGTACAGTTGCTCCGGGCTTCACTCCCGTCAACCATAACCATCCACCAGGACCTGCAGTCTGAGGATGCGTTGGTCATGGCAGATGCTACTCAACTGCAACAGATTATCATTAATCTTTGTACCAATGCTTTTCAGTCCATGCGGGAGCATGGGGGAGAGCTTACTATTCGACTTGAAACTCTGCCCTTTGAGGATTGTGGAAAGGCACTGCAGTTAACTGGCGATAAGTGCATTCGGCTTGCAATCGTGGATACCGGATCAGGGATTGATCCTTCTGTTTTGGAACGCATCTTTGATCCGTTTTTTACTACGAAAGAACCGGGTGCGGGAACGGGTATGGGGCTCAGTGTGGTGCATGGCATTGTTCAGGACTTAGGTGGTGACATCAGTGTGGATTCAGTTCCCGGCAGCGGGGCAACCTTTACCGTGCTTCTGCCTGCAGCAGAATCCGATGAAGAGGATGACTATGGAGTACAGACGCATTTACCCATGGGAACCGAGCACATTTTGGTTGTTGATGATGAAGAAGATATTTTGTTGACATCACGGATGATGCTTTCCCACCTCGGCTATACGGTCAGTGTCGGCAACAACCCGGCGACTGTACTTGAAGAGCTTAAAACCGGAAAGCTGGAATGTGACTTGGTGATGACCGATCAGACCATGCCGCATCTTACTGGTATGGAGCTTTCGAGGGAATTACATCGATTGCAGCCTGAACTCCCGGTAGTGCTCTGTACAGGATATTCCGACAAGGTCAATGAAGAGAGTGTCAAAAAGGTGGGTGCCGTCGGCCTGTTGATGAAACCTGTCGAACTCCGTGATCTGGCCATTATGATCCGTCACGCCCTGGATACAAAAGGACAGGCAGCGGAAGGTGAGACTTGAGGGTGCTTTGAAAAATTAGGATTTTCGTATGAGGTCAAGGCATGCGAATAATTTTACCACAGGCATATGATTGATATTCCGAGGATAAAATTTTGAGCATAACGACGAGATCGGGAGAAAATACAATTGTTCAAGGTAGCCTTGAGGTCATTGCACAGCAGTAGCGATTGTAGCCACTTATTGGATGTAGCCCCAGGTTTTTAGTCGATTAAAAGCGTACTGGGCATTTTTTCCCTGTCGTACCTGTTGTAGATAGGTGTGTTACTCCCGGGCCGCTTGTTTTCGGTGTTGCATACCTTCCTGGCAAAGTCCTTTAAAAAAAGTAACTTCCGGGTTGCCCGGCAACAGTTGATCGTAGCGATTAAACTGTTCGTAAGCAGAAGTATATTTTTTGTCCTGGAAATCAGCGATAGCGGTAACAATGTGTCCCTGCGCTTCACCGGGATAAACCTGTGTCGCCTGTAAACCAAGCTGACGCGCTTGGAGGGTGTTTTTGAGGGCTAGTTGGCCTTTGGCCCGCATAACCAAAGCGGTATAGTCATTGGGTGCGGTCTGCAGGGCGCGAGCCAGTAACCTGTCCGCTTCCTGAAACTTTCCCTTACCTTGGGCGGTGGCGGCTTTGCCGATGGCTACGATTGCCGGTTGGATTCGTCGCAGTTGCGCAGTCTGGTCCATATATCGCTCACGGTTTAAGGGGCCGGAGAGAAACGGGGCGTAGGTGGTTTTTGCCTCATTCTTGGCCTGCTGTAACCTTGCCTTGCTCATGGGGTGAGTGGAAAACATTAATTCTATGGCACCGGGATTTTTATGGCCGTTTTTCTGAAGAATTTCCATGAGGCCAACCATTCCTTGCGGACTGTAACCGGCTCTGGTCATATATTCCATGCCCAGGGCATCGGCTTCCCGCTCATTATCTCTACTGTAATGGGCAAGCAGGGCTCCGGCGCTCAGGCCACCAAGGTTTTGCACCAGGCCCGCGGCGTTGCCAAAACCGGCTGCACTGGTCGCTACCGAGGCTCCGGCAAGCAGTATGTTGGCCAGTGTTCCTTTTGTAGAATGTTCAGCCGTGTGGCGGGCGTTAACATGGCCGATTTCGTGACCAAGCAGGGCGGCCAGTTCTGCTTCGTTCTGTACCTCGACTAAGATACCGCGGGTAACTGCGATGGAACCGCCGGGGAAGGCGTAGGCGTTGATATAAGCGGCATTTACTGTCTGGAAAGAGTAGGGCATGTGCGGCCGGTGTGATCGGCGCGCGAGTTCAGTGCCCACTTGGTTGATGTATTGGTTGAGCTGCTTATCCTGCACGATTCCGTAATCGGTGGAAAATTGATAGGGAGATTGTTTTTTATCCAGGGCAATTTCGTCGGACTCCGATAGCAGGACAAACTCTCTTTGTCCTGTGACCGGGTCAACCGCGCAGCCTGACAGCAGCGATGAACCAAGGCATGATCCCGCGCCAATGCCAAGCAATTGCAGGATCTGTCGTCGTGTTAATGATGCGGAAGATGTAAGTGCACTCATGAGTTCTGTACCTCCTCCCATGGAACTGCGATCAGGATATCAAAGACTGCCTGGTATATTCGTGGTTCACCCGATGCGCGTGGTCCGGCAACATTGAGTATCTCGATTCGGTACTCAAGAAGCCATTTTTTAATGAGCATTGCTGCTTTGACCTTATCAATTACATCAAGGTTTAAAAACAGGCATGGACGATTATGGCGTATTGTCAGGGCCTCGGTCAAGGCTGATCCACCGGTTAATGAGCCAAAGGAGAGAATAAGCGTTCCATCACTTGCAAGAACGTTTTTTTCTGTTCGATCTCGATAGTTAGACGATCTTAATTCCTGCAATGCATATTGTTGAGGCAAAGGGCCGTCTTCGGTTTTTCTTCCACGAGGCAGCCAACCGCCATGGGATATATGCAGGCTGATGGCGGCATCCAGGGCTGCTTGATCCGCACCTGTCTGCCCCCCGGAAATAATTTTCATCAGGGAGCTATCTCAATGAATCGTTTTTTTGGTGCCGTGCAAATCGGGCAGAATTCGGGCGCGTTGTCCGGAGACACAAACCCACAGAAGTCGCAAACATAGTAACGGCGAACCTGTGGATCATCGCTGAGCCGCTGCAACAGGTTGCGGTTCATTCGTTCTACCCCGAGGGAATGTTTGCATCCGGTGATCAGTGCCTTACTGCCTATTTCCTGGGCCTCCCGCTGCAGGTTTTCATAGAGGTCGATAAAAGTGGGCAGCTCTTCCGTGAAAGCAATTGCCACATTTTTTTCCGTACTACCAACGGTCCCCCTTGCCTGCACAAGAAAACGTTGGGCTTGCCGCGCGTGCGATTCGGCCAGCGCTTGAAAGAGCACTGCGAGTTCAGGCCGTTTGTCTTTATCTGCTCGTAGGGCATACATGGTGCTGCGGCTGGCTTGGCGAAAGAGAAGGCCGGCCAGGGTGAGTAGTTTTTCTTCCATGATGATTATTGATTGTTTGATGGATTGAGTGCATTACTGATACTGTGAGCAATGCTTGTCATATTCTCAATATAGTTGTCGGCCAGAGGGTCCAGCACAATGAGTGTCGCCCCTATTGCCCCGGCAATAGCCTCTGCCGTTTTCCTGGAGAATTGTGGCTGGACAAAGATATACCTAACCCCTTCTCGTCCGGCCTGTTCGATCAGCCGAGAAAGTTGACGGGCTCCAGGAGCCCTTCCCCCAGGGACGATCGACTTTTGCACGAGTCCATATGCACGGCAAAAGTAGGCATAGGAAGGGTGAAAGACGTATATTTTCTGTCCGGCAAACGGTTGCAGGGTCGCCTGTAGCAGTTGATGAAGTTGTTTGAGTTCAGATTGAAAGCTGGCACAGTTTGCTTGATAAGTATCTGCACCGGACGGATCAAGGGCAATAAGTGCATCCCTGATGGTTATGGCCATATGGTTGACAAGCATAGGGTCGAGCCAAATGTGTGGATCGTGTTCACCTCCATGGCCGTGTTCATCGCCATGGTCATGTCCTTTTGTGTCTTCGACAATCAAATGTAAGCCGCTGCGAAGATCATTTATTGCAAGATCAGGCAAATTCCGTCGCATTTTGGGTACAAGGCTGTTTTCGAAGGGAACACCTATGCGAAAATAGAGATCAGCTCCGGCAAGGGCTGCTATCTGCTTAGGAGTAGGCGCAAAGGTAGCCGGGCTTTGCCCGGGGAGCACCATGGGGAAGACCTGGATACGACTGCCGCCGATCTTTTGTACAAAGTCGACCTGTGGCAGGATAGAGACAAAAATCGTTATTGTGTCTTTTTGCGCTGCATTTGCGCTGGAAATATCTATGAATAATAGAATGCCGACCAATCCGACAAATATCGATGTACGCAGTGCTAGACACTTCTTTGTATACATGGTTGCTGGAAACGAAGTTTGATAATTGATTTTATCGCTAAAGACTACCGTATACCCATGGTTGCTTCAATATAAACTGAATACTTATCTCGCTTTCAGGTCATTTTTGTATATATCCGCTTGCGCTGGATTGAGATTACTTTTTAGGGCACTGGGTAATTTAATTGGCATGGTTCTTGACAGAAGAATGATAATCATGTATTGGACACAAAGTCGTCGAAATAACAGGAAAAGGAAAATTGCTACAATACCAATCTATGAATGAGAGAAAAACAACCATATTTGCCCCTACGACCCGTCGTCAGTTTTTATCAACAGCAGCTCTAACTGTAACAGCCCTGGCTCTTGACCCCTTGAACATGAGCTGGGCGACAACCGGTAACCGTTCCCTCTCTTTGTATCATACCCACACCCAGGAACGACTTGACGTCACCTATGGCCGCTTAGGGTCCTATGATCCCAAGGCCCTGGAGAGTATTAATTACTTCCTGCGGGATTTTCGAACCGGTGACGTCCATCCTATTGACCCGAAATTGTTAGATGTTCTTTTTGCCGTGCAACAAGAGCTTGGTGGACGGGGAACTTTTGAAATTATTTCCGGTTTTCGTTCTCCCGATACCAATAACCAACTCCGCAGGAAAAGTTCAGGGGTGGCAAAACGTAGCCTGCATACGGTAGGAAAGGCGGTTGATGTTCGGTTGACCGGGGTGCGAACCAAAAAAATTCAACGATGCGCCATGGGGATGCAGTGTGGCGGGGTCGGCTATTATGGAAAATCCGATTTTGTCCATCTGGACACCGGGCGGGTACGGTTTTGGTAACAGCTGTACCGCTTTCGTGCTCCAGCAGCCTTGCTTATTGCTTCAGCTCCACAGTACCCTTCCCGTCTTTATCAAAGTTGATGCCTGGATTACAGATGAGTAGCCTGTTGGCATCAACCTGAGCTGAGGATACCAAGAAGTTCTTTACGTTATTTGCCCGCTCTTCGCCCAGTGTGAAAAGTTTTTCTCTCACAGTTTCATTTTCTAAAAGTTCCTGCTGTATTTCCGTACTTTTTTTCAGGTCTTCTGCCCCTTCCCAAATTGATACCTTGGCACAGATGCTATAGTCCTTTTTGTTTTCTCGTATGTTCTTTCCTATGGATGCGAGGGTTGCCTGCTGTTCTTGGTTGAGCGTGCTGATCCCCGATTCAAATTCAAGTTTGGGGAAACCACTGTCGATAAGAGCTTGGCCAGCTTGCATGCCAAGATAGGCAAGGGCACCGCCAGGACCAAGAAAGGAATAGGCGAGGTAAGGGGTTACTGTAACGGTAATGGCTTTGCTAAGTGCGGTGATCAGGATATCGGTTATGCCGACATTAATATCGGAGAGTTTTCCTTGAATGGGGATGTCAATTTCTATGTCGCCATTCCGGTCTCGGAGTAGATAGAGGGCTGTGTCCAGCGGGACAGGGAGCTGGTTATTCAGCTCTTCCGCCAATTGATTATTTACGGCTTTTGTTTGTAAGTCTTCAATCTTTAGAGTGTTCCCCACGTCAATCTCTTCGCCGTTAACTGCAAGTGTTGAGGTTAACCGGAGCTGGCCGCTTTCTAAAATATACCCGATGGCAGCTGTTAGGTAAGGGGAAATATCCTGGGCAGGAAAGTTGCGGAGTTTCAGTTTTTGATCGACCTGAAGGCTTTCAGCAAAGGGTCTCGCTGTGCCGCTGATATCAAGTGGCGCGTATTTATTGAGTTTTCCGGTAAGCTGGTAGCTCAGGGGCTGATCTTGTTTGCTTGAATCAATATTTTTGATTTTCAGTGATTCCAGGACGAATACTGCTTCAACGTTTGGTTCTACTCTTTGATCGGTATAACGAAAACCGCTCTTTCCACCAACGGCGACTTGGTTAATTTTGATCTTCGGGGGCGTTGGTTTAATTTTTTCTTCAGTGGCGGTTTCCTGTTCTTCCTCCAGGTTTCCGGTAGTGTTATCTTTGCTGATATCTGCATATATTCCATCTATGGTAAGGGTGTTGCAGGCGAGGCCATCATCTGTTGACCAGGAGATTTGTGAGGCCTTGGCAACGCTCAGGGTGGCCAGGGGCTTTTGCTTCTCATCTGTTTCAAGAAAGCGGCCACCCTGCACCTGAAATTCGGCGATGTTGATTCGACTCTGTTGATCCACGGCAATTGACCTGGCTGAGGCCTGATTAAGAGCAACAAGTAGATTGTTTTCTTGAGTGTTTTCCACTAGGGGTTGTCTAACTTCCAGGAGTGCGATGGTGGCGGTTAAAAAATCCGGGCTGATAACATCTGTAAGGGTAATGGTCGGTACCTGAACCTTGATCGATTGCTCATCCGTTTCTGGGATAGTCAGTTCTTCCAGGATGACCGTTCCAATGGACAACCCGCCTTTTTTATTATCCTTTACATCGACAATCCTGCTTTGTTTCAAGGTAAGCACGGGTAGATTGTCCCTGGTCAGTACAAATTGGTTTGCCTCAAGATCTGCCTTTCCTATGAATAAAGCGCTTTGGGCAAGGTTCAGGCTACCGTTCACAGAGACGGAAAGATGTTCTTGAGCAAGGCTCAAGTTTTTATCAGCTATTTCGGCTGTAAGTTGTTTTCCCTCTAGCGTGCCTTGCAGTTTGACCTCCTGGCGGCGGTCTTCTGCAAGCGCGTAGCCTGCTTTACCCTGCCAATGCAACACGCCTGATCCGGTTGACCTGTCTTCCACGGTTAATTGGTTGTTTTCCAAAGAAAGGCTGCCGTCATAGTTGATGTGAACGTCACCTGCAAGCGCCACATCTGTTTTTCCCCGTAATTCAAAGTGTTGCTGTGTGAATTGGAGTTGTTGGTTCATGTTGATGGTAAGCCCTTCGGAGGTAAGGATTCCGTCAGTTGATATGGAAGAAGATGGCTGTTCATCGTCTCCCTGCGCATAATTGATTGTACCGTTCCAACTCAAGGTATCTCCATTCGTTTCCCAATCCTTTCCGCCAATGGCGGCCTTGTCAAGCTGTAGCGATCCGTTATAGGCGGCCTGGATGTTTCCAGAAGATTCCATGGCCAGGTGGACATTGCCAGCAGTGGCCACCGTTCCTGTAAAAGGTTGAAACCACTTTTGCAGCAGTTTTTCCAGATCTTGCAGTTGGAGATCGGTGATGTCGAGTTGACCATCAAGGAGAAGGTTGGGAACGACTTGGAGTTTGCTGAGATGAAGGGTCACCGGTGCACCGTTGATGCTGCCGATAAGGTTCAGGGAGCCTGTATGGTCATTGGGGTCGGTATTGAATTTGACAAGTTCGGCTTGGTCGACAACTAGAGTAGCCTTGAGGTTGGGTTGTTGGTAGTTGAAAATGGTCCGCTTAATTTCGACATCCATTGCCCTAAAAATCCAGGGTGTCCCATCGGTGGTGACAGTGGGAGCAGGATCTGCTCCTGGAGTTGGTGGGGTAACGGTATGAGAGCCGATTCGCAGATGTCCGTCATCGGATAATTCAACATCGATGACCACATTTTCCAGAAGCGTTTTTTCCAGTCGCCCTTCTTTGCTAAACAGGGCCGTAAGGCCAAAATTGATGGATATGGTTGAGCCGGAAAAAACCGGTTTTCCATTGTGACCGATTTCAGCGCCAACCAAAGAGGCTGTACCGCGAAACGGGTTGATTCGGACTTTATCAATGGTAACTGTATCTGCACCATTTTCAAGCAGCCATTTGGTGAGATAATATTTACTTGCGACAGGAAGGAGGAGAAGGACCAGGATTGCCAATACAGCAAAGCCGGTGAAACTTC
This sequence comes from uncultured Desulfobulbaceae bacterium, assembly GCA_945787305.1. GTDB lineage: Bacteria > Desulfobacterota > Desulfobulbia > Desulfobulbales > Desulfobulbaceae > DRLX01. The sequence continues at coordinate 18,427 of CALZIH010000020.1, forward strand.
TGAACCATTTGTTTTTAAGCAGGCTGTTGTTTGTTTCAGGAGTACTCATTGCCGGTTCGGGCCAGATTTATTTTTTTGGCAATGTGAGTTGCAGGACAAGATAACCAAAAATACCCGCCAGGATAGAGGCTATGAAGATGGCGATCTTTGCCTCCTCAATCATCGCTGTATCTGTAAAAGCGAGTTCATCAATAAAGATGGACATGGTAAAGCCTATTCCGCCAAGGAGGGAAACACCCCAGACCTGACCCCAGGTGACCCCAGGTGGAAGTTCGGTTATGCCACTTTTGACTATTAGGAGACTGAAGAGAAATATTCCGACTTGCTTGCCGACAAGCAGGCCAGCCATAATACCTATACTGACCGAACTGGGGAAGCCTGCCAATGTGTTGCTGTCAATGACCACTCCAGCTGCAAAGAGGGCAAAGAGTGGTAAAATGAGAAAGGCCTGTATGGGGTGCAGGTGCTCTTCCAAATGAATTCCTGCCGGTATCATGCTCTCGGCGGCCAGGTAAATCTCCTCAATGGCCTGGCGTTGCTTTTTATCGGCGACCATGGACTGCCGGGTGATTTTACTATCCTTAAGCCAGGTTTTGTGTTGATGAAGGATGTTGAAAAACTTTTTCGGCTCAATGGTTGCCCGTACCGGAACGACCATGGCCAGGAGCACTCCGGCAATGGTCGCGTGGATGCCGGACAGAAACACGCAGAGCCAGACCCCGAAAATTAGAAGAAAGGTGCATACCGGCCTGCGGATTTGGTTTCTGATCACCAGCGAAAGGAATGTCAGAAGAAAGGCGCCGACAATAAGAGCGGGAACATTGATCTGATCAGTATAAAACAAAGCGATGACCAATACCGCAATAAGATCATCAACTATGGCCAGCGCTGTGAGAAAGACTTTCAGGCCAATGGGTACCCGTTTACCGAACAGTGCCAGCAGGCCAAGAGCAAAAGCAATATCTGTGGCCATCGAGATTCCCCATCCGCTTGCAGCCGGTCCACTGGGATTAAAAACAAAATAGAGCAGGGCCGGAACGATGGCTCCGCCAAGAGCAGCCATAACCGGTAGAGCCGCTTTTTGTATTGATGAGAGCTCGCCGATGAGAATTTCTCGCTTGATTTCCAGGCCGACCACAAAGAAAAAAATTGCCATCAAGCCATCTTTGACCCAGTGATCAAGTGAGAGGTGATACTGCTTTCCATTAAAATAGGTGCCGATATCCAGGTGGCTCAGTTTCTGGTAAATCTCACTCCAGGGAGAATTTGCCCAGATCACAGCTGTCAGAGTCGCAAGGATGAGGACAATAGAGCTTGAACTCTGGGAGTGAAGAAAGCGTTCAAACAGATTTTTTGGTGGTGTTGTACTCATGAGATAGTCCGTTACACTGTATGGGAAGGTTGTATTTGGAAAGAATAAATATGGCCAGTATCAATTCCTATTTACTATACTGTGTGCATCAATCCCTGGCAATGAGGTTTTAGATGAGGTTCTTTTTTTTCGAAACCTCTTCCTTGATAAAACCAACCAGCAGGCCACCGCTGCCGATCAGGAAGCCGGTCAAAATAATCGCTTCCGCAAATCTGCCGCTGTCGGCCATCCGGGTAATAAATGCAGGAATGATTCCGCCACCAAGGACAAAGGAAAGGGGGACGGTGAAAGAGATAGTAACGCTTCTGGTTTCAGCGGGGCCGATGTGAGAAATAAGGGCAAAGGCTGCAGGGAAAAAGCAGACGGCAATGACCGGTTGTACCCAGATGTAGAGTTTTAGTAGATCCCGTCCTTGGCCTAACAGGATGGTTGTTGCACCGGTAGCAAGTAAAACCAGACTTATGGTCAGTCGATTACCAAAGCGATCAGCAAGAAATCCACCGGCCAAGGCCGTAACCAAGGTGGGAAGTCGAGAGGTACCGACCAGAAGGTTGGCTGCCTGTTCGCTGAAACCATGTTCGCTGACAAGAAAGGTCGGCAGGATTGAATAGATACCAAGGGTTCCGGTGATGCCCATGGAAAAGAGGAGGATCATGAGCCAGAACGCCTGTCGGGTAAAGAGGCCCCGGCAGAGTCTTAGGTCTTGAGGGTCGGGATATTTTTTGATACTGCTACCGAAGGCGCTATAGAGGCCTGCAGCAAGAAAGACGAAGCATGACAGCAGCTGAACTGTTTGTTGCCAGGATAGAGCGGGCAACAGGAGGGCAACATAAAAAGGTGCCACAAGAAAAGCCAGGTTCGGAGCCAGTTCATGGACACCAAAAGCCCTGGCCCATTGATGGGGTTGAAAAAGAGTGGAAATTGTTGTTATTGCAGATGGCAGGTATATGCCCGCTGAAAGGCCAAGAAGGAAAAAGGAAAGCTTCAACAGCGATAGTGTTGTTACAAGGGAGAGAAGAGTAAGTGAGAGCCCTATACCAATCATTGACCAAACAATGGAATGTTTATGGCCAATCCGGGCGGAAATAAAACCAGATCCGGAGAGTGAAAAAAAAATAGCCGCAACTGATCATGAAAAAGAAGAGGCCTGCCTGGCCATGAGGCAGTCCCAGGCTCTGTTCCAACTCCGGTAACAGCGGGGAAAAAAAATCCGCGAAAAAAAATTGAGGGTGAATATCCCGCTTAAAAGGAGCAGGGAAAAGAGAGGTGAACCTAATTGAAAATTCACGTCAGAACAGAAAATACAATCCGCTACTGTTTCGAAGGAGGCTGAATTGATTAACCAAATTAATCGGAGCGGGTTTCGAGCCAGGGGCTTTTTGAGACAACGACTATCCAGGCCGGTTCAAGTAATTTCGTCCGGATCAAAGTTCTCTTCCGAATTTACGTCATTGTCATCGTTATCATTGTCATCAACGATTTCGTCGTGCTCTTCCGGGGAAATTTCAGGGGTCGGTTTTTGCTGTTGCTCTCGGACAGCTTTGGGGATTTTGGATTCCGGTAGCACGTATTCTCTAATTTTTTCTATCTCTCCATTCAACCCCTCTTCAGTTTGACATATCATGCAGTCTTTCACGTGACGGTCGACAAACTCCATCATGCGCGCGGGGGCCATGGTTTCTTGCTGAACTCGAAGATACCAGTCCTTTACCAGTCGTATCAGTTGATTACATTCCATGTTGAGAATAAGTTTTACTGTCTATCCCCGGAGGAGTCCGGGTACAAAAAATGGAAATTATGATCCTGAAAATTAACCGAATATAATAAAAAGTTGTTTTTCAGGTCAATAGTTATTACATAGCGTCTCTGTGGAAGTGGAAAGGGCACTGGTGGCCCTCCCGGACTTCAAATCCGGTGTAACGGGTGAGTAACCCGTTAGGTGGGTTCGATTCCCATGCACTTCCGCCACCCATCCCTTCAATTAAGAGCTGTAAGGCAAAACAGCTTGTACCTTTTCAGTATTCTTTTTTTCTCCTCTTGGTTGTATGAGGAGGTGAAAACATTGCCCTTTATTTCTACAGTTTTTATCTTCTGTAGAGTCCAATCGAACTCAAGAGCGAACCTTATTTTCTAAGGGAAGGTAATCTAAAAGGTTTTGCTGTCAAAGTCAATCTATCTGCACGTATAAAATTATTTGCAGGATGCTGTTGCACAAAAGATATGTCTTATTGATTCGCTTCTTGTTGCTGCCATGTAACTGCTTAAATCAATACTGTAATCATACGTTCTTTTTCTTTTGGAACAACTATAAGGTAATAGTGATGGAGACATATCGTATCGTACCCCCTGGCAGCTGCAGTAGGCTATTCAATAACTAAATGGGGTATTATTGCTTTTGAGCCCAGGACCGTTGTATATTCGTAAGTGCCGATCGATTTTCCCACGAGAACCTTTGCGTTGTTGATAGACAGTCCAGCATCCGACTTGTCTTCGACAAAAACCGTACCTTGTTCTCCTCGATGATGCCACGTAACCAAAGCTTCTCTAGCACTAACATACTGGATCGGAGTTACATTTTTCAACTTTATGCACCTTCCGACTAAAGCAAAGGGGTTTGCCCCTTCACCAAATTTGTATCCCATTGTTATCACTTTACTGTTAGCGCAACCTGATTGAGAGTGAGGGCGCGCGCAAGGCCTTCAGCAATTAATCATATTGTTTTCTTGTAAAGGGCAGTATGGGGTCAAAAAGCTTACATGAATTTTCTGAATCTGCTTTCTAGAAAGGTAACCTGTCAACTCAGCTTAGGCACCCTAAATTTAATGTATTGTCGAAATATTCTTTTATGCTCCAATGGTTGTGTTTTATACAGCTTCAACTCTTGAGTCTTCATGGAGCAAGGGGTGTCCCATCTCTTCTCTTTGGGCTACATAAGCCTGGGCAACTGCCCGGGCAATTTGGCGTATCCTGCCTATGTACCTGGTCCGCTCAGCGACTGAAATTGCTTTGCGCGCATCTAGTAGGTTAAAAGAATGTGAACATTTGAGGCAGTAATCATAGGCAGGCAGAATGAGTCCTTTTTCGACAAGTTTGTGGGCTTCGCGTTCATAGTTGTCAAAAGAGGCAATCAAGTCGTTGATGTTTGCCTCTTCAAAGTTGAAAGCGGTAAATTCGCGCTCGGCCTGATGAAAAATCTCTCCGTAGGTGACCTGCTCGTTCCAGCGGATATCATAGACGGAATCAACCTTTTGCAGGTACATTGCTATTCGTTCAAGGCCATAGGTGATTTCAACGGTTACCGGCTTGAGGTCAATGGAACCGGCCTGTT
>CALZIH010000021.1 GCA_945787305.1 uncultured Desulfobulbaceae bacterium
GAACTTTCTGCTATAATATCCAAGGCAATATCGGCGGCACGTTTCGAGGCTCCCGGTTTCCCAAGGCGACGGCGCACTTCAGCCAGCCCGGTCAGAACCTGTTCACGGCGATGTTCATCGGTCAGCAACTGTTCCAATTCGTCAGCAATGGCTGTGGGGGTAACCTCATCCTGCAAGAGTTCGGGTATGATTCGTTGATCTCCAATCAGATTGACCAGAGAGAAAAATTCAATGTTCCAGGTCAGAAGTCTACCCAGGCGGTAGGTGCGCGGCGAAAGTCTATAGGTGACAACGGTGGGCACCCCGAGGATTGCCAATTCAAGGGTTACGGTTCCCGAGGCGGCAACAGCAGCCGCACAGGACGCCATCAGGTCATAGCGGTTATCATCGATTACCCGGATATCGAACCGTTCTTCATATGCGGCCAGGCCGTTTTCCCTGAGCAGGGCAAGAGAAACGGTGGAGGCTCTGGGGATAAGGAAGGTGCAGTCCGGACCCAGATTTTTACGTAATCGGTCGGCAGATTCCAGGAAATCAGGAAGCAGATTGCGGATCTCCTTGCTTCTTGAACCGGGTAGCAGGCCGATAATTGTATTATCTTTAGGGATATTGTAGCGATCTCGAAATGCTTGCTGGTCCATGGTCGTTCTGACCCCATCCATCAGCGGGTGGCCGACAAAGTCGACTGCAATCCCGTAACCGGCGTAGAATTCTTTTTCAAAGGGGAGGATAACCCCGATACGATCAGAGAGCCTACCGATTTTTCCTGTTCGCCCCTTTCGCCAGGCCCAAACCTGTGGGCTGATATAGTAAAACACAGGGATACCCAGTTTTTTTGCCTTGGCGGCCAGGAGGAGATTAAAGTCAGGGAAATCTATCAGGATGAGTAGAGCAGGGGGGGCACTCTGCATGCGCCGAATCAGTGTTTTGCGGGCGGCAAGAATATCACCAAGATGGCTGAGGACTTCGGTCACACCAACAACTGCAAGTTTGGCGGCGTCATAAAGTATTTCAACCCCTGCCGAGGCCAGTTCCTTGCCCCCCATGCCGGAGAAGGCCAGCTCCGGATCATGGGCAAGCATGGCCCTGATTACACGGGCACCATGCATGTCGCCGGAGGCCTCGCCGGCAACAACCATGACCCGTTTCTTCTGTTTGTCTGTTAGGGGGGAGGTCAAGGGAAGCCCGTCTAGATGTCGGGGATATCGAGACCGGAGAAGTTGGCATCTGTTCCAAGTAATGCTTCAACCTGTTTCCTGTTTGTTCGAATCTGTTCGACAACCTCAAGGGCAATAGCAAGAGCCCTTCTCCCCTCTGCACCGGAGACAGCAGGTGTTGAGCGTGAGCGGACATTGGCGATGAAGTCCAGCAGTTCAAGCTCCAGCGTATCCTGATCGGGAAAGCCGTATTTGCTGATATCGGGCAGGGGCTGGTTATTCTGCACCCCTTGTTTAAGCCGAATTGACATGACTTCTTTTTTGCTGAAGTCCACAGACAGGTATTGGCCCGGTTGAAAAATGCGCATCCGCCTGATGTTATCCATGGAAATGCGGCTGACCGTTACATTGGCTGTACAACCATTTTCAAAGATGAGGCGGGCGTTGGCTATATCGGTTAACGGGGTGATAACCGGGGCACCGACTGTATGTATGGTTTGTAGAGGGGAGTCGACAATGGAGAGAATTATATCGATGTCATGGATCATCAAATCCAGGACGACATCTACATCCGTGCCCCGGTTTTTAAAGACCGATATTCTATGGGCTTCAATAAACAGAGGGTGGGTCAGAAATGGTTGCATCGCCATAATTGCCGGGTTGAAACGCTCAAGGTGACCGACCTGCATGATGAGATTCTTTTTTGCGGCAAGGGCGATCAACTCGTCCGCTTCCGCCAGGGTGGTGGTGAACGGTTTCTCAACCAGCAGATCGACGGAATGGGCTATGCACTCTTTTGCTACCTCAAAGTGATAAATAGTCGGCACCACAATACTAACCGCATCCACCTGCTCAAGAAGCTTTCGGTAATCGCTAAAGGCTGTGGTTGCACATTCTTCGGCGACCTGACCAGCCCTTTTTCCATCGACATCGGCAACCCCGATGAGTTGAACGCCATCCATGGCGGCATATTTTTGGGCATGAAACCTTCCCAGGTAACCGACCCCTATGACTCCGATGTTAATTTGTTTCACTGGTATACTCTTTGTCGGTACTTTACGGTTGCAGCTCAATTCTCATCGTAGCCGTCAAGCTCGTCAAAATCCAGACCCATCATGTCACTGGCGAGCTTGAGAAAGACGCCAAGAGACTGACTCAGATTGTGAACGATTTCACTGTATGCCTTTTTTTCTTCAAGGTCTTTTGTCTTGGCCATCGCTTCCAAGGTCTCATGCAGTTCCTTGGAGAGCATATCCATTAATTTATCAGGGTCCATGATGTATTCCTTGGGTTGAATTTTTTTTGGGGCTTGAACCTTCAACTATTTCAAGGTTGAGGTTCTGTGTTAATGACAAAAAAATGCTTACCGGTAGGTGGTTCCATGCGTTGAGCACTGAACCCTGAACCTAAACCATTAACTGCTATTTATATACCAAGGTAGGCTTTTTGTACATCCTCATTAGTTAACAGGGCAGATGCCTTGTCATGCAGCGTGATCCTGCCGGTCTCCATTACATAGCCGCGGTCGGCAATTTTCAGTGCCAGGTTGGCATTTTGCTCAACAAGAAAGATCGTCGTGTTCTGTTCTTTGTTGATTTTATTTATAATGTCAAAGATTTGTTTAGTGACCAGCGGGGCCAGGCCCATTGAGGGTTCATCCAGGAGGAGCAGTTGCGGGCGCGCCATCAGGGCTCTGGAAAGGGCAAGCATCTGTTGTTCGCCGCCGGAGAGGTTGCCGCCCGGCTGGTGTCGACGTTCTTGCAGGATGGGAAAAAGAGTGTAAATGTATTCGAGATCTTCTTCAATCTGTTTTTTGTCGCTGCGAAGAAAGGCGCCCATATCAAGGTTTTCTGCAACGGTCAAGTCAGGGAAGATATGTCGACCTTCCGGGACCTGACAGATGGCGAGCGCGACTATTTTATTGGGACTGAGTTCATGGATGGGCTTGCCTTTAAAAAAAATCTCCCCTGTTCGTGGCGGTGCTATCCCGCTGATGGACATGAGGGTCGTTGATTTTCCTGCCCCGTTTGCACCGATCAGGGTGATAATCTCGCCTTCATCAACTTTGAGGTTGATCTCGTGGAGCGCCTGGATGTTGCCGTAAAAGGTGCTGACATTGATCAGTTCAAGCATCGTCAATATCCTCCCCGAGATACGCCTTGATCACTTCAGGGTTATTCCGAATTTCTTCAGGATTGCCTTCGGCGATTTTTTTCCCGTAATCCATGACAAAGATATGGTCGGATAGGCTCATGACCAGCTTCATGTCGTGTTCGATCAGGAGAATGGAAAGGCCATCGTCACGAATGACCGTGATCAATTCGTCGAGCTCAAGCGTTTCCTGGGGGTTCATACCTGCTGCGGGCTCGTCAAGCAGGAGAATAAGTGGCTCGGTGGCAAGGGCCCTGGCTATCTCCAGTCGGCGTTGGGCACCATAGGGCAGGTTTTTAGCAAACTCGGCATGCATATCGGCCAATCCGATTTTTTCCAGAATCGAGAGGCTTAAGGCTACGATTTCCTTCTCCTCCTGCACGGTCTTTCGATTCCTGAAAATAGCGCCGAGAACTTTGGCCCGGGAACGGCAGTGCCGACCGATCATGACATTTTCAAGCACTGTCATGTTGGGAAACAGCCGTATGTTTTGAAAGGTACGAGCCAATCCCTGTCGGGTTACCTTGTTGGGCTTGAGACCGTTTAATCGCCTGGTGTTCTGGCCAGGTGGCGTCAGCAGCAGGTCGCCGGAAGTCGGTGTGTAAATACCGGTTAAACAATTAAAGAAGGTTGTTTTACCGGCACCGTTCGGGCCGATGAGGGCGACAATTTCACCCTGCTGTACGCGCAGGTCAAGATGGTCAAGGGCTCTGATGCCGCCAAAATCCATGGTCAATCCGGCTATGTTGAGTATAGGATCCATATATGAGCGTACAAGAAATTATTCGGGTATTTTGTAAGTCCTGCGAACATTGGCTATGATTCCCTGGGGACGGAAGACCATCATCATCACGAGGACAGCACCAAAAATAAGCATTCGATACTCGGAAAAAGCCCGCAAATATTCAGGCATCAGGATAAGAATCATGGCAGCTATAATGACCCCGATGATTGATCCCATACCGCCGAGGACCACAATACAGAGAATGATGGCCGATTCGAGAAAGGTGAAACTTGCAGGATTGACAAAGGTGGTTTTGGCGGCAAAGATTACCCCGACCATTCCTGCCCAGGTTGCACCGAGGGAAAAGGCCGTGAGTTTCGTCCGGGTTTTATCTATTCCCATTGCCTGACAGGCAATTTCGTCTTCGCGTAGGGCAAACCAGGCCCGACCGATTCGAGAATTTTGCAAACGGTTGACCATGAAAATGGTGAACAATACCAAGCCAATCATCAGGTAATAGAGATAGGTGATGGACTGATCCAGGGAGAGGTCAAGACCGAAAAGGCCAGGCCTGGGAATGTTGGATATACCACTGGGGCCACGGGAAAAATCATTCCAGTTTTCCAGAATCAGGCGAATAATTTCTCCGAAACCCAAGGTGACGATAGCCAGATAGTCGCCACGCAGGCGCAGGACGGGGAAACCGAGCAAGATGCCGAAACCGGCTGCCAGCAGACCACCGATAGGTAATACCAGCCAGAAGCTCATGCCGAAGTGCAGGTTGAGCAGGGCATAGGCATAGGCGCCGACTGCATAAAAGGCAACATAACCAAGATCAAGGAGGCCGGCTACGCCGACGACAATGTTTAAGCCCAAACCAAGGACAACATACATCAGGGCGGTGACCATTATGTTGGTCTGATAGGTGGAAAAGAGCAGGGGGAAGGCAAGGGAGAAGAGGCCGCCGCCGATAAGGATCGGCATATATACCTTCGGATCGTGAAGCAGACGTGGTCCCTTCTCGGCCCGTTTTGCTTCCAATCCCTGTTTCGCACGTTTCTGCAGAGTTGCTTTCCTGGCTTTGTATACCCTGGAGATAATAACGCAGCAGAAGCTGCCAAGCGCCACCCAGAACATATTCTGCCATCGCCAGGTGATAACCCGTTCAATGGGGTCCACTTTTATGACCAGTAGGGGAAAGGTCAAAAAGACGAACCAGAGACTGATCAGCAGTCCTTTTTTAATGTCTTGGAAGGAAATCATAGATTTATTTACAGGCTACCTTGAATACTTGTATTTTCGCTCGATCTCGGCATTATGCTCTAAATTTTATCCTGGGAATATCCTGCCTGTGGTAAAATTGTTCGCATGCCTCGGAGTCTTCGCTTACCTTCCAACGAAAATCCTCATTTTTCAAGGCACCCTACAGTTAACCCTCAATGGGTAATTCCGACATCAACATGTGTGCTGGTCCCATTGTCCCTTCGGGGTAAGGAGAAGGTACATTCCACTAGAAATCCATTTTGCGGCCAGGTCACACTTTTTCAATGGTCGCCTTGCCGAGGAGCCCTGCAGGTCGGAAGATAAGTATAAGAACCAGCAGGGAAAAAGCAAAAACATCTTCATAATCACTGGACACATAACCGGTGGCAAAGGACTCGGTAAGGCCAAGAATAAAACTGCCCAGAACCGCACCGGGAATAGAACCTATGCCGCCAAGGACTGCGGCTGTAAAGGCTTTGATGCCGGCAATAAAGCCAATGTAAAAGTTGATCTGGCCGATATGGGCGGCGATAAGGAGGCCGCCTAGAGCCGCGAGGGCGGAACCGGTAATAAAAGTGATCGAGATAACGTTGTCGACATTGATGCCGACCAGCATGGCCATTTTTCGGTCCTGTGCCGTTGCCCGCATCGCCTTTCCCGTCCGGGTAAATTTTATAAGCCAGGTCAACAAGACCATGACTGTCGCAGTCGTAACCAGGATCACCAGGTCGGAAGACCCTATGGTTGAAGCATAGGGTTCCATGAATGCAAAGTCGGGTATCAGGGCCGGAAAGGGAAGGAAATCAGAGGTCTGGGCAAGGAGAACATAGTTCTGAAGAAAAATTGACATGCCGATGGCTGATATCAGCGGTGACAGCCTGGGCGCATTGCGCAGGGGCTGATAGGCAAGTTTTTCAACGGTGTACCCATAGGCCCCTGCCCAAGTCGCCGAGGCGAGGATTGTTAAAATAATGATTGCCGGCAGGGGAAAACCGAATATTGACAGGACAGTGGAGACGATCAGGGCTGTAAAGGCTCCGATCATGTAGATTTCTCCGTGTGCAAAGTTGATGAGACCGATAATCCCATACACCATGGTGTATCCAAGCGCAATAAGGGCATATATCGACCCGCGGGTCAGGCCACTGAAGAAAAGCTCAATAAAATAATCCATTGTATTGATTTGCGCTGTTGCTGGAAAAAAAACATCCGGTGTAGCTGGTCCTACACCGGATGTGGATAAAAGTTTGGCGGGATGTTACTGAATCTGAACGTATTTACCGTCTTTCACCTGATACATGGAGAAGCCGACACCGGTTGCGTCACCTCTGTTGTCAAAATGAAGCTCGCCAAAAGGGGTGGCAACATCATCGGTGTGCAGCGCACCGGCAACGGCAGCCTGATCGGTTGAACCGGCTTTTGCCAGGGCATTGGTTAAGGCAAGGGCTGCGGCTATTGCATTGTCAAAGAAGGCTCCTGGCTCAGCACTATAATCCTGTTGGTGTTTGTCCCTATATTTTTTGGTCAGAGGGTTGCTGGTCACATCAGCTGGACCGGTGGCATAGACGCCTTCCGCATTTTTGCCGGCAACCTTGATAAAGGTGTCGTCTTTGACGCCATCATCGGAGATAAATATGGTATCCATGCGTTTTTTCCGCATCTGGGTAATGATTTTCGACGCTTCGGGATGGTAACCGCCGAAAATAACCGCCTCGGCACCGGAACGTTTGATTTTCTGAACCACCGCTGAGTAGTCTACGGCGCCGGGAGTAACACCTTCATAGAGTACGACTTCTGCTTTCCCACCCTGTTCGATGAACAGTTTTGCAAATTCTGACAGACCTTTGCCGTAATCGCCCTTGTCATGGATGACCGCGATTTTCTTTACCTTCAGGACATCAGTTGCAAAGTCGACCTCGGTCCTTGCCTGGGCATCATCAGAGGCTATGGTACGATAGAAGTTGGGGTAGTCACCGCTTTGAGTCAATTCCGGGTTGGTGGCTGAGGGGGACATGACGATGACACCGGCATCACGATAGATTGGCAGTGCCGCCTTGGTTGCGCCTGAGCAAATATGACCGATAACCACATGCACACCCTCGCTGACCAGTTTTGTTGCTGTATTGGTCGCGACTTCAGGCTTGCAGACATCATCTTCAATCATTAATTCAACCTTGGCTCCATTGATGCCGCCCTTGGCGTTGATTTCTTTAACAACCAGTTCGGCGGCCTTGACCGTGGGTAAACCATAGGAGGCGAGGTCGCCGCTATGGGCACCGGCTACTCCTATTTTAATAGGATCCGCGGCCATGGCACCGGTAGCAATGCCGGCGGTCAGGGCTGTTGCAGCGATGATCGTCAGCAGTTTATGATGGGTTTTCACGTCTGATACCTCCTGTGTAACGTAATGATAATGGTACGGCGATAGTGAACACTTTCCAATCCTTGATCTTTCATACTTCATTGGGGGAAATTTGCACTGCAAAAAAGGATGATTTTGTAAAAAAGCAATACCGTGCCATCCAGGTCAGGTTAAACTGAAAATAAATATTTACAGCCGTCGCTTAAGATTTTACCGTAAAGAGTTATTTGAAACATGAGCAGCAAACAAAGGACCCCCCATGGGAAAACAACTACTCTTTAGTTTAGGAAGACCTTTTTCACCGTTCTACGGCGCGCTTATGCGCATGCGGGAAAGCTGTTATCAGCGCGGTGTCTTAAAGGTAACGCACTTTCCCTTGCCCGTGATCAGTGTTGGCAACCTGACACTTGGCGGAACAGGCAAGACGCCGATGGTGCAGCATCTTGCCCGCTTGCTCGTTGAACACGGCTTCAAGCCGGCTGTTGTCAGCAGGGGCTATGGTGGTACGAGCAAGGAGCTGGTGAACATTGTTTCAAATGGAAAGCAGATTGGACTGTCGGCAGAGCTTATCGGCGATGAACCGCGTTTGCTTGCCGAGACCCTGCCCGGAGTACCCGTGCTGACGGGGAGGTTCCGGAAGTTTCCGGCAGCGCGCGCTGTTGAGTTGGGGGCCGATGTTCTGTTACTGGATGATGGTTTTCAACATATGGCCGTGGCGAGAAGCCTGGATCTGGTTCTATTCAGCGCCGATTATTTGGCCGGGAACTCCCGGATTTTTCCAGGAGGCGATCTGCGCGAGCCGGTGTCCGCCTTGCATCGAGGTTCTGCATTTATCCTGACTGGTGTCCATGACGATAACCGGGATCGCTGTGATCGATTCGCCGCGTTGTTACAGGAGCGCTTCCCCGGGAAAAAGGTTTTTACAACCAATTGCCTGCCGACGGGTTATGTCCTGCGTGACGGCAATGATCGATTTGTCGAATTAAAGGAAAAACCCCGCGAGCTTGAAAAGGCATTTGCCTTCTGCGGAATCGCCCGGCCAGAATCCTTTCAAGCAACATTGGATCAATGCGGCATAACCCCGCTTGATTTTCTGTCTTTCAAGGATCATCATGTCTACAGTGATCTTGATCTGCGGCGGATCAGGGATTGCTTACGACGCGATAATGCCAGCTGCCTGGTCACCACGGAAAAAGATATGGTTAAACTTGGTCAGGCTGATTTTGGTCTCCCCCTGTATGGGGTTCGGGTCGGAGTTCAGGCAGAGGATGCATTTAACGATATGATTCTTACAGCTGTAAGAGCACGGTCAACCGAAAAATCTTCTGCATAAACGCAGGGTAGGAGAGCATGCGAGGTGTGTCAAAAAATAAACATTTCAGGGCGAAACAGGTGGTTGTGTGTTTTTTGACACAGGTGTTGCCGGTATTGCGACAGGTTGCCTGGGGTTGGCACTGCTGTACAACTTTTTGAAATTGTGTTTAAATTTTTATATTTTATTATTTTCCTCTGTGAGGCTTGCTGGTGGCGTGTTTTTTGCATAATGATTGATAACTGCTTAGTTAACCAGTATTTAAAAAGGAAATTTATGGCCTCATATATAGAACCTCATCAGTACACCTTGAAGCGGTCGGTCAGTTGTTGCGGAATCGGTTTGCATACCGGACGTACAGTGAACATGACTATTAAACCGGCTTCGGCGAATTCGGGTATCAGTTTCTACCGATCAGATTTGAGCGGCAAGGGCTCTATTCCTGCCCATATGGATAAAGTTGTCGATACGACTCTCGCCACCACCATCGGTGAAGGCAGCGCGAAAATTTCCACCACCGAACATCTGTTGGCCGCCTTACGCGGGTCGGGTATCGATAATGTACATATCGATATCGATAGTCATGAAATTCCGATTATGGACGGCAGTGCCGGACCTTTTATTCACCTGCTTAAGCGGGGTGGACGGAAAAAACAGCATGCTTTGCGTAAGGTTCTCCGTATTACCAGTCCTGTCAGCGTGACGGATGGGAAGAAAAATATTCGCATAGAGCCCTACGACGTCTTTAAAGTGACCGGGCGGATCAACTTTGATGATAATTTAATTAATGAACAGGAATACAGTGTTGAAGTGACCCGTGATCGCTTCTGCCGAGAGATAGCCCGGGCAAGGACCTTTGGTTTTGTTGACCAGGTTGAGCAGCTCTGGAAAAATGGTCTGGCCCTTGGCGGGAACCTGAACAATGTTATCGCTATTCATTGGGATGGCCGGTCGATACTGAATGAGGAAGGCCTACGCTTTGATGATGAGTTTATTCGTCATAAAGTTCTTGATCTGATTGGTGACATGGCGCTGTTGGGTGGCCCGGTTCTTGGGCATGTCATCGCCGATCGTTCCGGCCATGGTTTACACCTTGATTTGATGCAGGCAATTGTCGATAACCCCAGTTGTTGGGAATATGTAAAATTTGAAAAAAAAGGGGATGCAATGTTGCGCAGGGCAATCGACAGAACCCGGACAGCAGGTAAGCATCTGCCACCGTTCTTTGCAGATCGCTCCGATGCCGCCATGGCCCATCAATCTATTTGCGCCGCATAAAAATAAAAGCGTTCCTGGTAGTTTTCCGGCCCGTTGATAATCATCAGCGGGCCTTTTTTTGTCCTTTTTCCAGAAAAATCTGGTATTTTCATGCAACATCAGGTGTAATGCCCTGATTTCAGAAATCTAATAACCGGCTATGTTTTTCGCTGGTTTCCCTCTTTATGCAAGCTCCTAAATTAGGTTGACATTGTTATGAACAAGAAGAAGATTGGTTTGGTTGGCGGGGGGCAGATGGGCGAAGCGCTCATTCGCGGGATGATTGAGGCTGGCCTTGTCGCTGCTGAAAATATCATGGTGGCTGAGCCTGATGAGAACCGATGTGATTCTCTTCGGCAAACGTATGGTGTCCATGCGACGATTAGGGGGGCAGATCTCTGCAAATTTGCTTCGGTTCTTCTTCTTGCCGTTAAACCGCAGATTATGCAACCGGTACTGGAGCAGTATAAACCCACTCTTAGTGAGAAACACCTCTTGATATCCATTGCCGCCGGGGTCTCCCTTGCCGCCATTGAGCAAGTGGTGGGCGATAGACAACCTGTCATCCGGGTCATGCCCAATACACCGGCCCTGGTTTTGGCCGGAGCCTCAGCGCTCAGTCCAAACGGTAGCGTCACCAAAGAAGACCTTCAGTTCGGGATGGAAATTTTTACCGCGATCGGTACCTGTGTACAGCTCCCAGAACATCTCCTTGATGCGGTAACCGGGTTAAGTGGATCAGGCCCCGGCTATGTGTTCACCTTTATTGAGGCCATGATTGACGGGGGCGTTCTTGCCGGTATACCGCGGCCGGTTGCAGAACAACTTGTGTTGCAGACGGTATACGGTTCGGCAAAGTTGGCCATTGAAAGCGGAGAGCCTGCTGCTGTACTCAAGGGTAAGGTAACCTCACCCGGTGGGACGACCATTGCCGGTCTGCAGGTCCTTGAGGAGGCCGGCCTGCGTGGTACTGTCATGGCTGCGGTCGATCGTGCTAGCAGGCGATCGCAAGAGCTTGGTTCATGAATATTCGATTTGCCGGAATAATCACCAGGCGAGACAGCCCGGAAGTTGGCTTGGTTGGTAAGGAACTTGCCGGCTGGTTGCAAAAACAGGGAGTGCAATCCCGGATCAATACCATCGAAGCCGGGATGGATATCCTTATTATTCTCGGTGGTGACGGGACATTGCTTCATGTTGCCTCAAAAGCAAGTGAGCTTGATATCCCGGTGGTTGGTATCAACCTGGGAAATCTTGGTTTTTTGACCGAGGTGGTTGCGGAAGAGATGTATCAGGCCCTTGAGACCATCCTTGCAGGTGAAGTCCATGTGGAACGGCGGATGATGTTGAAGGCATCAGTCCTTCGTGGAGACGGTTCCCGAACGGAGCCCATGTTTGCCCTCAACGAAGTGGTAGTGGTCAAGGGAAGTACGGAACGCGTTTTACGCCTTCGTTGCTGGGCCGACAGGGAATACATAACTACCTATAAAGCTGACGGGTTGATCATTTCCACCCCAACGGGTTCAACGGCTTACAACCTTTCCGCCGGCGGACCTATCGTCCAGGCCGAACTGAATACCCTCCTGGTGACACCGATCTGCCCTTTCATGCTGGAATCAAGGCCGGTGTTGCTCTCTCCACGGGTCCGGCTGAGTACACAGCTTGCTGATGAAGCAGATGATGTCAAAATTATGGTTGACGGGAAATTGGGTTGGACACTGGATCAGCCGGACGGCCTACAGGTCGAGACGGCGGTTAAACCGTTACTGTTGATCAGCTCTCCCCATAAAGGATATTTTGCTATCCTGCGCAACAAATTGAACTGGGGCGGCAGAAGTACGGATGTTCCCCTGCCGCTTGAGCTTGCAGGGTAAACTGACTAGACTAACAAATTTATTTTCCTTTTTTAAATATACAGGGAAATTCATCAAATAATCCGCTTGAGTTGAAAGGGATGCGTTGTGACGGATAGGATCTACAGCCAAATCTGCCGTAAAACAGAGGCGGAAAACCACTGGTCGTAAATATAGCCGGGCAACCTTTGCCATAAGGGGGGGCGGTTTTTTTATACAAGGGCATGGTGAAAAGCAATGTACAAGCAAAACAAAATCCTTTTTCGTTGTTCTCTGATGAGCCTGGTTGCACTCTCTTTTTTCTCCTTGTTAACTTCCTGTTCTTCCCCTGTGACGAGAGGTGACGGCAGAGACTCTGGTCAGGGCACTTTGTTTGAAGATATGGGTAATGGCGTTTGCCGTCAGCTTCGATCCGGATTGATGTGGCAGGTTGATCCAAGCAAAAAGTTCGCGACTTCCAAAGAGGCCGTCGAATACGTGAACAACCTCCAGCTTGCAGGTTTTGATGATTGGCGTTTACCCAACCGTGAAGAGGTCCTTGATCTGGCAGAATTGATGGTAATACAAAAGAATGCCTGTGCCATTGCTATCAATAAGGCGCTTTGGGTGATTGATAACAACGGCAAGCGGCAATCCGGGCATTGGGAAGATTATCCCATGTGTGCTGGCTCTGAATTTCGTTGGGTAAAAGATAAGAAAGGCATTGTTCGGGCAGTACGTCCCTAATATCGACGATCTCCAGCACGGTAGGCATGGTATCGGGCCAAGCCTTTTCTTGAAACCTTGAGCAGGGTCGTGTAAGGATACTTCATTGCTCCTGATGCATGCAAACTGTTGAGCACTTTGTATCGCGTAAAAGAATATGATTGTTGTGCTCTCGGATCCCCGCTATTCCAAAGGCGAAGAAAGGGGAGAATGTCGGATATGCTGTCGACTCAAAAAGAATAGGTGAATGATATTATGGGGCCACAGGTTTTTTTTCCCGTATTGTTTGTCGCTGTTGTCCTCTCGGCTTGGGCCATCGGAACCTACAACAAGTTTATCAAATACAAAAACAGGATCGAAGAATCTTTAAACGGGATTGATGTTGCCTTGAAACGACGGGCAAACCTGATCCCCAACTTCGTCCGGGTCATTGAAGGCTATAGTACCCATGAAGGAAAGATTTTTCAGGAAAAAACCCGCCAGCTCGGCATGTTGTCGGAACCAGACCGTATAGAGCAGGAACGGCGGATTTCAAAAAATATCGGTGGATTGCTTGCTGTCGCTGAAGCCTATCCCGACCTGAAGGCCAGTGCTAACTTCCTTGACCTGCAAAACAGCTTGGATGAAATCGAACAGGATGTTCAGCAGGCGAGAAACCGCTATAATAATTACATTGCCCGGTTTAATACCATGGTCGAATCCTTTCCAGCCTCCCTGATTGCTGGAAGATATCATTTTGAAAAGCAAGAATACCTGGCACTTGAACTGGCTACTCAACGTGAAATGCCCGATGTTTCTTTTGCTATTACCCAGGAAACAGATAGCAAAGAGACATGACAGGGGGATACTTTTTTTGAACGAATGCGTAACAGGTTCCAAACCTTTTTTCGCCTTGATAAGACTGTGGGTCACAGGCTACCTTGAATAATTGTATTTTCGCTCGATCTCGGCGTTATGCTCTAAATTTTATCCTGGGAATATCCTGCCTGTGGTAAAATTGTTCGCATGCCTCGGAGTCTGCGCTTACCTGACCTCGAACGAAAATTCTAATTTTTCAAGGCACCCTACTGTTAATTATTTTTACAGACAAGGAGACAGATATGGCTGGCTTTATGGACATTTTGGGGACAATGGTGCAGCAGGGCATGTCAAAATCAAGTGGTACTCGTATGTCTGAAGCTCTGGGCGCTGGAGGATCGCAAGGCTCACTCAATGATATCATAGGCGGCCTCAGTCAGGTGCTCGGCGGCTCTCAATCCAGTCAATCTTCGCAGGCCGGTACTCCAGGCTTAGGGGGAATACTCGGCGACGTACTTGGAAGCCTGGGCAGCAACAAAGCTGCTCTCGGTGGATTAGGAGCGCTTGCCGGTGCTTTGCTTGGCGGAGGAAAAAGTTCAACCCGGGGAGCGGTTGGCGGCGGCGGTCTGGCCATGCTGGCCTCTCTTGCCTTTTCCGCTTTGCAAAAAGCCGGTCAGGAACCAAAACAGGCTCCGCGAGCCCTGTTTGAGCCGCAGTCTGAGCAGGAGGAACAGGCTCTTGATCATGACGCTGAAGTCATTGTGAAGGCGATGATTAACGCTGCCAAGGCGGATGGTCGTATCGATGAAACTGAAATTAACAAGATCGTCGGTAAGCTGGAACAGGGGGGATTGACCAGGGAAGAAAAAGATTTTTTTGTGGCCGAGGCGAATAAACCCATGGATATTGATAGTGTTGTTGCCTCTGCCGGCGGGCAATCGGATATGGCGGCCCAGGTATATGCAGCATCCCTCCTGGCCATCGAAGTCGATACTCTTGCTGAACAACAGTATATGCAGCAGCTGGCAGCTGGACTTGGTCTGAATTCCCAGGTTACCGGGCATATAGAACGAGCTCTGGGTGTGTAACCTTTTTCCCTTGGGTTGCTCTGGTAAGAAAAGGTGCGTTTCCGCTGATTCGATGTTGAGGGCGTATGTCAACGGCCTCTTGCTCCACCTAAGGTGTTGATGTTTATGGATACAACCGCCCGCACCGCTTGCGTGCAATGGGGACTGTCGGTTTGCCTCTTTTTGATAGGAGCATTGGTGCCGTCAGCAGTATTTGGTTCGCAAGCCATTAATTCTTTTGCAGCAGTCTATGAGCCGTCCGGTGCTGTGCAACTTGCCGACGGCACTCTTTTTCTCATCGAAGATGAGGGAGACCGGCCGATTGTATTTTCCTCTCTTATCCCCACAAAGAAAGGGCCGAAACTAAGCTCGGTGCGAACGGCCGGCATCGATAGCACTGTTGAGGATCTGGAAGGGGTTGCCAGGGGTAAAGATAATGCAATCTATCTCATCACCTCACATGCCGCGACGAAGAAGGGGAAGCATAAAAAGAAGCGAGAACAGTTGCTGGGGTTGAACGTTCAGGCGCAGGAGATTACACAGCTGCAGTCTGTGGGTAATCTTCTGCTGCATATACGGCAGCACCTGAAAACATCGCTTGATCTTAAACGGGATGAGCTGGAGTCAATAAATATCGAAGGGCTCTCCTTTGACCCTTCCCGGGAAAAACTGCTTATCGGTCTCCGGGAGCCCCTCCATGAGGGTAAGAGTATCATCCTGACGCTATCGAATCCGTATGCCTTAGTTCATGGGGGGCAACAGCCCCATTTTAACGAACTCATTACCCTGGACATTGAAGGGGCCGGTATTCGTTCTCTAGCGTATGACCCGCATCTTGGTCGATACCTCCTTGCAGGCGAGATGGAAAACCGTAAAGGAAAACTTCGTTCACGGGTCTGGGTATGGGATGGAATCATTGATCACCCGCCTGTCAGGGTGCGATTACCAAAGATGAAAGGGATAAAAAATATAGAAGGTATTACGCCCGTGTACTTTAACGGAGCACACTATCTGCTCTTGGTCTGTGATGATGGTGACCGAAAAAAGGAAAGAGGCGCGCATTATGTTCTGATCGATACCAAGGAGCTCGAGCTGTAGGTTCTTTCCAATTTAAGATATTGTAATCCACCACGCCATGCATACAAGAAACTTCAAATGGATTTCCATAATTTCCTTTGCCGCCAGCACCCTGATCCTTGTCCAGGTGTTGATCATTATATTCAGTGGGGAAGCGGCATGCCTGAACAAGGGGTGTAAAGTCGTTGAAAACCTAACAACGATTCGCCCTTTATATTTCAACCTTATAGGTTTCCTCTATTTTCAAGCCGTATGCTGGTTGTCTTTCCTGGCCCGCAGAAATACTTTTTTTGTTGAGCTCTCCAGCCTTTTTCTCCTTACTGGTCGGGCCGTTGAAGGGGTGCTGGTTGCCTATCAGATCCATGTGGCCAAAACCGCCTGTTCGTACTGTTTGATATTATGTGCAGTTCTTTTGCTGGTAAATGCTTTGCAGGGACGCAAACAGCTTGTAGCCGGTATTGCTGTGCTTTCAGGTATTGTACTCATTTCTTCAATGTTGAGTTACGGTCCAAGTGTGCTGTTGTCGAAACAACAAACCATCAACAACGGAACCTATGGCACTCGAACCTGCTTTACGCCAAAGAAAGAGTTATACCTCTTCTTTTCAGAGAATTGTCCCCATTGTAAAAATGTTATTGCCGCCCTTGACGGCTGCACCAGTTGTAATTTTCATTTTAACCCCGTTGAAGAACTCCATGATTTTGACCTTGATGGTTTAAATCGTACAGCGTCCTACGATCCCGAAATCAATAAGTTACTACTCAAATTACTGGGGATTGATTCTATTCCTGTTTTGCTTGAAAAAAAGCAATCGGGTTTTTCAATTATCAAGGGTGAAAAACAGATTGTCGACTATACAAAACAGACCTGTTACCTGGCCGATCCGCTCCTCTATCTCGACAGTGATGCGCAGAGTAAGGAGGAAGAAATCCCTCTATTTAGTGAGGATGGCGAGTGTTCTCTGACAATCGACTGTGATGAAGAAGAACAACAGCAGTAACCGATACACTCTGTAAAAAAAACAAGACCTGATAGAGGGCCACGTGGAAACAACGCTATGTGATTGTTTCCCGAGAGGTAATGTGTATAGTTGTAGTTGGCGTACCCTTTTTGACCCAATATCCTTTTGAAATAGGCTTCCCAACCGGCAAACATGCTCATGCGTTTTGAGCAAGAGGCCCCTGCCGTTCCGAGGGTCATGGTTGGAAAGTATGTTAACCATATTGGCATTTGTTCTCGCCTTCACAACTTGTCTCGGTTTTGGAGAGCCTTCACTCTATGCGTATTCCCTTTTGTCGAGTTCTGGTATTTTTTGTCCTGGCAACGCCTTTCGTTAACACTTTTTGCCTTGCGGAGGAACCCACAGAACAGCTTGACCAGGTACGCAAGCCGGTATACCGTATTCCCCTTCGCGTCCATCTTGACGGCAGTTCCAGGCCACAGGTGGAATGGATACCTATCCTTGAAGAGATCAACTCCATATGGCTTTCCCAGGCAGGTATCTGTTTTGAAATCGAGATCGTCGATCACGATGTGAAAAGAACAAGCGGTCTTGATATCTGGTTTGAATCGAACATCCCGCAATGGAACGGTTATTATAGAGATGAGCATGACATCCATGTCCGTGATGACCCGGATCTTCACCCAGCGACCCATCCTGCAAGATTTTCAGCAGCCCGCACTGCAGCCCATGAGCTAGGTCACGCGCTTAAGCTTCGTCACCGTCAAAACTCCGATGATAATTTGATGCGTTCCAAAACCTTTGGTTGGCAACTGCATTCCGACGAAATAATAAAAGCCCGAATCGCCGCTAAAGCATTAACGGTGGGCGACACAAGCCCGGAACATTGCGGTTCTGTCGAGATCAGTAAAGAGAATTAAAAAAGCAATAACGTAGAAAAGGATGGCAGCGAAATAATGCTGTGATTCTGACTTCGCAAGATCAATAACCCAAAATTGACTCAGGGTATTGCAAGGCTATCATCGCAGGAAAGTAACCGAAAAGTATCGTTTCGTTGCATAAAAATGATGCTGGGTAAAAAAATCTTTCGGTGAACATACAGGTACCCTGTATACTTCTACAAGGTGAGGGAGTTGTAAGGGCGACAGTGAGTGAACGCCTGGGCGACTAACTCTTTAACGTTCAGATAGTTTTTATTTCGATTGTTCTTGTTGTGATA
>CALZIH010000022.1 GCA_945787305.1 uncultured Desulfobulbaceae bacterium
TTTTAATAAAAAATTTGATCTTGTTGGCCACTCAATGGGGGGAATGCTGGCGACAACATTTGCTGTTAATTACCCTAAATATATTGATAAACTTATTCTGATTAACCCTATTGGTCTAGAAGATTACGGAAAGTATGTAGAATTCAAAGATGTCAACTTCTTCTATAAAATAGAACTTGCTAAAACAGTGGATAAAGCGAGGAACTATCAAAAAAAGAATTATTATGATGGCAAATGGTCAAGCGAATACGAGGAGCTTTTAATTCCTTTAAAAGGAATGCTTGCAGGAGAAGATTGGCACATTGTTGCTTGGAATAATGCTTTAACATATGGTCCTATTTTTTCAGAAAATATAGTAGACAGGTTCTCACAAATTACCAGTAAAACCTTTTTAATCATTGGTACCAGAGATAAAACTGGCCCCGGCAGAGGTTGGTTAAAAGAAGGTGTGACGAGAAAATTAGGTGATTATCAAGAACTCGGAAAAAGAACTAAAGATATGGTTAGAGGTTCAGTGCTTATCGAGTTGGATGGACTCGGTCATATGCCCCAGTATGAAAATTATGATGTTTTTATTGAAGCGTTCAATAAAGTCATTGGTGACTAACTAAAAAAGCAGGGTGTCCCCTTTTTCATTTTGCGTGACATGGAAACAGGTAGTTATAGCCTGAATGGACATATAATAATTTAATACCCATGAATTTTAATATGAAACCATGGCTACCATCGCTGATAATCATGTGGGTTTTAGGTCCAATAATTGGAACCCTTTTAATATCATCATTTTGGGGGCGGCCTGAACTTGTCAAAACTCCTGGATGATTTCATCCAGGAAAAGTTAAATGAGCTGCAACCAAATATTCCCAAGAATAAAACAAAAATAAAAACCATTGAATTTGATAAAGTCTTCAAAAGCATTATCGAAAATTCTTCGGATAAATAGCCCTGAAAGCATGAAGCCGGGTATAGGCCAACTGTGCGGCATGCTCGAACGTCTAATTGATGGCTCATTCTCAGCGGACGATGTAAGAGCCAAGCATGGCAAGATCTCATTCGAGGGACTCAACGAGCTGTACGGCAACCTGTTCCATTACCTGAGTGGACTGGTCGTTTTCCTCTGGACATTTGGACTTTGAGTAGGGAGGAGAATTGTAAACATTGATCCCTTGTCAGGTAGACTGTCGACTTCAACCGTACCTTTCAATTCTTTTACAGATCGTTCAACAATTGCAAGGCCAAGGCCCGGACCATGTATTTTTGTAGTGTAAAAGGGTTTGAAAATTTTGTCCCGTTCAGCAGAGGAAATACCCGGGCCATTATCTTGCACGGAAATCATGACCATGCCATCGTTGTTCTTTGTGCGCACAATGATGGCGTTATCTTCAGTCGATGCTTCCAGAGCATTTTCGAGAAGGTTTGAGACACAATCCATTATTCTGGCAATATCAGATGAAAATTTGGGTATGTTCTCATCTTTTTGAAAAATGATCGATACGTTTTGGTGTTTTGCCTGATCCGCAAAATCATTTATTGCCGATTGGACAATACTGTTAATACGACATGACTCTATATTGAAAGGAGTAGGATGAGAGAAATTTAAAAAGATAGACGTCAGGTCTGTTAATTTTCTCACTTCATCTTCAATGATAGTTAGAAACTTGATCATAACCTCATCTTTATATTTCCTTTTTAAAAAGGAAGTCGCCATACCGATAGAGTGCAGAGGATTTCTCGTCTCATGTGCTATCCCAGCTACCAAATCTTGTAATTCGGAAAACCGATTTTTTTCCGCTGTTTCCTCACCTGAACGAACACGCTCGTCAAGGTTGAACCTGATGTCTTTTGCCATCTGATTGAACACCTCAATCAGTTCTCCAATGTCGTCTCCGCAAGATTCTTTGTATACGGTACATTTTCGACAATCTCCAAGTTTATGCGCAAATTGCCCCTGTACTTCACCATGGCAAGATGTCCCTGCAATTGACCAACATCTCAGTTTACCATATGCCGGACATTCCTCTTTGCCGCAGTTAAGCCGTTCCCAGCACTTGACAATCTTGCTGTTTTCCGCTTCGACGTTAAAATCACCGGCCTGAAGTGCTTGCATTTTTTCTTTTAACGCTTTCAGTTCTTTTGGTGTTTTCATGGAAATAATTCTGCAAGTTACTTGTTTGTCAATCCTATATTTTTCATCTTGGTGCGGAGCTGTTTTCTGGAAATCCCCAAGAGAATAGCCGCTTTGGATTGGTTCCATGCTGTTGAATCCAATGCTTTCTTGATGATTCTCTTTTCCATCTCGGGTAGATTCAGCTCACTGAATTCTTCACACTTCTCATCTTCAATGACCTGGAGTTTGCACGGCAAACATTCAGTATTAATAGAATCGTACGAGCATAAAATAACGGCTCGTTCGACTACGTTTTCAAGTTCACGAACATTGCCCGGCCAGTCATAATTAGTCATAATTTCTAATACAACACTGTCAAATTCTCGAATATCCTTCTTGTTTTTCTTGTTAAAATGTTCAAGGTAGTGCCTGGCCAATAAAGGGATGTCATCTTTTCGATCACGTAAGGGAGGAATACGAATCGTTATAACATTCAACCTGTAAAATAAATCGGAGCGAAACTCACCTCGTTCCACCTCATTTTCAATATCTCTATTGGTAGCAGAGAGTACTCTGACATCGACCTGGATTTTATTTTTTCCACCAACCCGACGAATTTCCCTTTCTTGTAAAAACCGAAGAAGCTTCTTTTCTAAAGCAAGTTCCAGATCACCAATCTCATCTAAAAAAAGTGTGCCTCCCTGAGCCATTTCAATCAGACCTATTTTTCTATCCATCGCACCGGTAAAGGCCCCTCTTTCATAACCGAAAAGCTCGCTTTCCATCAGCTCGGAGGGAATAGTAGTGCAATCAATTGGAATAAAGGGCTTATCAACCCGAAGGGACGAATAATGGATTGCCCTTGCAACCAATTCTTTACCGGTGCCAGATTCACCAAGAATAAGAATGTTTGCGTCCGTTTTACTGACCCTCCGGATAAGGGAAAAAACCTCCTGCATGGGCTTTGATTTGCCTATTATATTTAAAAATTGGAATCGGCCTTCTATCCCGTCATCCGGCAGCTGCTTCTTTGAAAGCAATAACTCATGAACAATATTTTCTAAAAGGTTCAGGTCGACGGGCTTGGTCAGGTATGTATAAGCCCCTAGGCGCATGGCGTTGACCGCCAGTTCAATTGTTCCATAAGCGGTTAGCAGAACAAATGGTGTTTCAGGAGAAACGGTTTTGACCTTTTCCAGCAACTGTTCTCCTGTCATCCCTGGCATTTTATAGTCTGATAAAACAAGATCATAATGTTTGTCCTTAAACATAGAGAAGGCTTCTTCCCCGGAGCAGGCAGTATCTACAGTTAATTCATTACTGGTTAAGGCCGCAGAAAGGACTTTTAATGAGTTTATTTCATCGTCTACCGCTAAAATTGTATATCTCATGAATGAACAGTTTCCTTGCTGATCGGTAAGCTAAGAGTAAATGTGGTTCCCGCCCCGGTGCTGCTCTTTACATGCAGATCTCCATCATGCCCTCGTACAATTTTCTGTGAAATGGCCAGGCCTAGCCCTGTTCCACGAGTCTTAGTTGTAAAAAACGGATTGAAAACTTTCTTGATGTTTTCCGTAGATATTCCTCTGCCGTTGTCACTCAATAAAACTTGGACCGTGCCTTGGACCTGTCTGGTAGTGATGGTGATCTTCCCCTTACCGTCAATAGCATCAAAACCGTTAATAATGAGATTGATCAGCACCTGTTTGATCTGGTTAAAATCGCATAGCGCCTGTGGTAGGTCATCGGAGAGTTTTTCCTGGAGAGAAATATCTTGTTCCTGGGCCTCTTTGTCGAGTAGGAGAATGGTTTCGTGGATCAGTCTATTGATGTCATGGGCTTTGATTTTAGGATAAATAGGCTTGGCAAATCCGAGTAATGTTCCTGTAAGCTTGTTGATTCGCGACACCTCATCGGTTATTATTTTGATGAACTCCTTGATAAGGATTCCATCATAATTCTTGTCGATGTAGACAGCGGCCCCACTTATGGCGTTGAGTGGGTTTTTTATCTCGTGGGCCAACGTTGCCGCCAGTTCACCTGTTGCCGCAAGCCGGTAGAGCCTCTCCTTTTCCCGAACTGCTCCGGAAAGCTTCACAACCATTTCGTTAAATGAATTCGATAGCTCACCAATTTCATCATTACTCGTTACCTCAATTCTTTTATTAAGCCCTTCATCAACAAGCCTGTCTACAGATTCCTTCAAACCCAGGATAGGTTGAATAAGTCTGACAATCAAGCCAAAGCCGAAAATCAGTACGGATGTGAATGTTCCGAGCATAACCAGAAATATCAGCATTCTCCTTCCTGTAATATCCATGAGATTGATATCGACATAAAAAATTGCAGTACCAAATATAAGCGTGGGTAAAGCGGTAAGCAAAGTAAAGGCAGTTAATACACGATAGAGAATTGATCCCCCCATATCTGCGACCATCCGGCGATTAACGGCAAACAGCAGAAGTATAAAACCAAATGGACGGAAAAAATGACCGTGTATCCAAATTGGAGAACCCATGGGGGCCGGGAAGAAAAGGAAAATTCCTGAAAGACAGATGAGTAGAAAGCCAACAGCAGAGAACAAAACCCTTTTGCTTTTCACCCGATACAAGGAAGCCACATGCAGTATGCAGACATTCCCGGCCAGAAAGGCGATGCTTATCCATACCAGTGGCCTGAATTTACTGAAATCAGGTAGGTTTTCATATATGTCCGGGATGGCAAAGAGAAGTAACGGTAGATAAAGAAGGGGAACTGTATGTTTTACCTGAGGCTTTGCTGAGGAAATGGCGACGATAAAGGTCAATAGGGCGAAGCAGTACCCCAGTAATGTCAGGTAGAGCAGGTTGAGGTTGAGATTGCGTATATGAACAAAAGCATGAAATGCGCTGCACAGTGCCAAGAGAATGTAGCCCGTCCTGACGAGAAATATTCTATTTTTCTGTTCCGGTTCTAAATGGACGCCGTGTTCGGGGGTGAGAAAGAGTCGTCCGGCAATTGAAATGCAGACCACGGCAACGAGCAGTTCTTCCCAGCAATGATAGGTGATAAATACAGAGGTATCAATATGCAATACAATCTACTTGTGTGAATTTTCCTGTTTAGTTATCTGTTTGAATGTTGCACATATTGTGCCGTTTGCCTGATGGTTCCTGTTCTAGTATACGGAAAAAGTAAACCACCCTGTGTATGTGTAATGGATATTAGTTGTTCACCGGTGAGGTGAAATTCGGACCTCTTTTATCCAGGGAAACGATAGATGTGTTGAGACATTGTAGAAGTCCTTTGACTTTTTGTTGGCAATGTTAGGCCCTGTCGGGACACGAACTGATGGCAAACTGTGCCATTAGGGCCAATTGTACCATTAAAATTTTTTATTCATTAAACAATTTTTCGACTTTACAGATAAATCATTCGATTCGCATTATTTCCATTTAAAATATCGGCAAATTAAGCAGCAGCAGATAATAGGTAATCACTCAAAATTGCCGCCGTCAACGGTTTTCTCGTACTAATTTCCCGGTGTTTGCTCTTCCTCAGAATATCTTTGCTGATTGGCACCTACATTGCAGCTATCATACTGTGTTATTATTTATGAACTGATAAAGCTGCATAAGGGTAAATAAGGATACCGTAATCCGGATGGAGGCAATGCTGGACCACCGCGGTATTTGTTTTACTCTTAAAATAATCAGAAAAAAATAGTGTGCCATTCAACCTCCGTCTCCAATTGAAAATAAGAATGCTTAAGCATTTTTTCCGGCACACTGTCATGTCTGACATGTTCCATGAGCATGTCAGACATGTTTTTTCCTTTGTAATCCGAGGTGAGATGAATTTATGCAATGGAGTCTATGATGTCCAAAAGAATAGCAGTGGTGGTGCGAGAGCGGCAGAGCGAGGCTTTGCGCATGGCAGTTGGATTGATATTGATGGATGACATTATACATGTCTATGCTTTAGATAGAGTCATTGAGGATACGGAAAAAAATCGGCTGAATCTGGAAACTATCGAGGACATGGAAATGAAGGCGTATTCGAATATTTCGGAAAACAAGACCATGAAATTTACGTCCATCGATGAAATTGCCAGAAAATTGTTAAATTATGATCATGTGCTGGCTTATTAAAGCGGTCAATCAGCCAGAATAAACAGGAGCCAAACTGTGAAAATTTTATTCATCCTTAAACAAGAACCGGACGCAAACATCAAAGCAATTATTACGGAAAGCAGGAAGGATGCAGAGACCATTGTCATTGACCTCAGGGAAGAGCATGACTATGACGCGCTCGTCGAGAATATCGAAACCTACGATAAGGTTATCACTTGGTGAAAGTATACTATAAACAGTAGCAGAATCGACGAGGCAACGCAATGAAGCAAGTTCTTTTGAGTATAGTGACGATCCTGGTAACCAAAAAAATCAACCGGACGGAAAAGACGTCTGTGCAAAATTAAAAAGCAAAACCATATTAAGGTTATGGCCCGGACCTTCGCGTCGCCGTCGATTATCATGAACCGTTATTTGAAACCAGTTAAGTAACAGGGTAGACCATATATTCAATGGAGGCACAAAGATGAAACTCGGTATTCTTATTAACTCAAATAAGCACCTGCCGGTGATAACAGGAATTGTCAGAGCTGCAGTTGCCAGGGGTAATCAAGTGATCATTTTTTCAATGGATGAGGGCACCAAACTCCTAGAGGAACCGGACTATGTCTCGCTCGCCGAAATCCAGGGGATATCGATGAGCTATTGTGACCACAGTGCCATAGAGTTGTCGGTCAACACGGATGGGCTTTCCGAGTCTATCGGACGCAGCAGTCAATACAGCAATGCCGCGATGAATCATGAAGCCGACAAAGTTCTGGTTTTGTAGGCAGATATACTTTGGAGCAACTGCTTATATTTTGTAATGAAGTCGTCAAATTGTTCGAGCTGACACTTCCAGAATTTTACAACCCGCCATCGGATGGAAAAAAAGAACATAAGCGGACTTCAAAAACTTGAATGCATTCTGCTTATCTCGTTTCTTGCACTGTTCAGCATTTGCCTTCTCTATATTTTTCGAGTTTATGACAATAACACCCTGACCAGCTGGCAATGGACATTCGACGTTATCGGCATAAAAAAAATCTTGCCGATTTTTGCAGCGGCCGTTGCCTTTTCCTTCCTGATCTCGTGGCGATTTCCCTTTGAAAACAACCCGGTTCCCATGCTCGTTTTTTCTGCGACCATGGTGGTGCTTCCTCTATGGAGGGGACCGGAGCTGCTGCTTGACTCAGGGCGATATTTTCTCCAAGCCAAGGCGCTATCGCAATATGGAGTGCGCTACTTTATCCAGGAATGGGGCCACGCAATCACTGCCTGGACAGACATGCCCCTGGTGCCGTTTCTCTATGGATTGATTTTCAAGTTTATCGGTGAATCAAGAACAGCGGTCCAACTTTACAATACCATCATCTTCATCCTGACCGTTCTGATCACCTGCAGAATCGGAGAACTTCTCTGGAATCGTGAAACCGGTTTTTATGCAGGCTTTCTGCTGCTTGGCATGCCGTACCTGTTGACACAAGTTCCGTTGATGCTTGTTGATATTCATACCATGTTTTTTCTCGTACTGGCTTTCTATTGCTTCTTACAGGCTCTTCAGCGGGGCGGGTTCCTACGGGTTTTTCTGGCTGCAGTAACACTTGCTGCAGCTTGCATAACAAAGTATTCGATTTGGCCAATGCTCGTTCTTTTCCCGGTCTGCGGTTATATTTTTCTTCGAAACACCCCTGAGTTCGAAAAGTTTTGTCTGCGAACCGCTGCCGTTATCCTACTTGCTGCTTTCCCTGTTGTGCTCGTTTTAGGTTACAAACAGCCTGTTTTTCTTGAACAGTTCGCAACACTTCTTACCTATCAGCGCCCGGCACTAAAACTCTGGCATGAGAATTTTGTTTCGACATTCTTTTTCCAGACTCATCCCTTTGTTCCTTTGCTCTGCCTGTATGGGGGATTCAGAGCATATCAGGCCAAGGACAGCCGTTTTTTCATACTCTTGTTGTACATCCTTCTTATTTTTATTCTGCAGATCCGGCGAATACGCTACATGCTGCCGCTCTTCCCATTTATTGCCCTCATGGCCGCCTATGGTCTTGCTACTATCAAAGACGCACAGGTTAAGCGTTATGCTGCTTCCGTCACAGTAACGTTGTCGCTTGTGGTTCTCTTTGCCGGATATCTGCAGTTTTTTAAAACAACCAGCATGATGAATATTAAATCGGCAGGTGAATTTATAAACGGCCTCACGGCTGATGCCGTTGAGGTCTATACGTTGCCCCAGCAGAAATCTGAAGGCAGCACCGTTATAGCTATTCCGCAACTCGATCTGTATACCCGAAAAAAAATAATTTCTCTGCAGGACTGGTCGCCGTGGAAAGCGGGACACATGCTTCCTCTGTCCCCCCTGCTCGCTACCTGGAATATGAATAAACCATCATTTTATCTGGCTGAAAATCAATTCCTACCTCTCGTTGTTATTTCCGGAAGCCGTATTGAAAATTCGGCATACGAACAAATTCGAGGCTCCTCGCCACCGGATGGCGTTAAACATTTTACCCTTGAATCAGGGGTGTTTCGCTATAAAACGTTTGTTTCCGTGTTTTACTAATCTTTAACCACTTTACTTTTAGGGCTGGTAACTACTCCATCAGCGACATCTAATTGTTCAGAAGGGGGCAAGGAAATCGGGGCCTCGACTGCTCCACATCTGTGGCCTACGCTACCTGTTACGTTTTGACCTCGTAGCCTACCTATTGGTGCTATTTGACAAGGCTATGATGGGAGAGACGTGAGTGACTCTGTAGGGAGCCTTCTCAAAAAATGTAATTTTACTTTCAAGCCGATTATCACAAAAAGGTGGATGTTTTCTAAATGGCTAATTGCAATAGCCACTTTCTTTTATTTTCATTGGTCGCATCCGGCCAGGAACATAAGCGGTTTGGCCCAAACGGAACAATTGCAGACCAGGCAAAGCGAAAAAACTCCCGTTATCATATTCAGGACATACAATAGTCTCCTCTCTTATCAGCCTGTCAGTGGTCTTCGGGGATTGATAGAAGAGGTAGGGAGGCATGCTGCGCGGCAATGGCATGATCATTGCTATTGTTTAGCACATACATCTACATCCTTGTGTAATTTAAAATAAGTGCGGCAACTGAGGAAATCTGGAGGAGAGTGAATGGAAATAATAATACCGCGAAGAAACATTATCTGGGCATACATCATATTAGGTTTTTTTGCCCTGATAAGTGTGGCTACTCTTGCCATTCATGAATACTACATTTACCTTTCCGCCTATCTCTGGTTCGGCTTTATTTACGGCATGTGCCTGCAGTACGGTAGATTCTGTTTTGCCTCTGCCTTCAGGGACCTTTTCGCTGTCGGCGTTCCAAGAATGGTCGTCGGGATTATGATTGCCACCTTCCTCTTTGCCATAACCTCTGCTCTGGTAGCGGCTACCGGCTGGAGTACCTTCCACGCTGCTCCGGTCAGTATTCATGCAGTTATAGCCGGGCTGATTTTTGGTGTCGGTATGGTCTTTGCGGGAGGTTGCGCGTCGGGATCGCTCTACAAAACCGGCGAGGGGAACGGCGTCTCCCTGCTTGTCATTCTTTCAATCTCTGTTACTCAGTCTCTCTTTGTCGATTGGGGGGGCATCTTAAATAAGTTTGTTCCCGCCTCCTGGCATGAGTCAGCCCTGCAGAAAGGACTGCCAGACTCCATTAATGTCGCTGACGGCTGGGTCGATCAATACCTGGCAGGATATGTCTGGGACCAACCGGTCAGAACCTATGCCCAATCCATGGGCATGCAAGATGACACGTTGATTGGCGCAGTACTGGGAAATACGATGGTCGGTGTTTTAATCCCGGCCTTGATTATTCTTGCCGTCGTCTATATCTTTTGGGTCAGAAAGAACTACATTAGAAAACTTCAAGCCGAAGAAGGTAAAGTTATCACGTTTCAAGACCACCTTAACGGATTTTGGGGCATGATCATGGCCTCAAAAAGAACTTCAATTGCCGGCCTATTACTCGGCATTGCCTGTGGCCTTCAAATGTTTGTTATCGAAGGGCTGCGAATGAAATTCGGTGTAAAAAATGCAGGAACCATCCTGGAACGCCTTGGCCATGATTTCGGCATTTCCGCCAAAGGGACAGTTTTTGATCCGGGCTACTGGTACGTCACCACCCAGGAAGCGCAATGGGTCGGTTGGATGTTGCAGAAACTTGGCTTGAACAACATGGATAACATCTATTTCGGTTGGGTCAACGGCATACCGAGTCCTGCTATTAACCCTGCCGACTGGATGAGTGTAGCCCTCATTGGAGGGGCCGCTGTTATGGCCTTGCTGCATGGTGAATTCAAGTTTAAGGCGCCGACTAAAGAGCTGGCATTCTGGGCGATTCTAGGCGGTTTTTTTATGGGAATTGGCTCACGACTTGCTTTGGGCTGTAATGTCGGCGCTTTTTTCGTTCGCACCGCGAACGGGGACATGTCCGGATGGCTTTTCGGGCTCGGCATGATAGGCGGTGCCTTTATCGGGGTGAAAATTTTTAACTGGTATACGGAAAGAAAGATGGCCAAAGAAATGGCCGGATTTGATTTGGACCTGTAACCAAGAAATAATGCATCGGAGGAAATAATTATGGCTATGACATTTGCAAAGAAAGAAGAAGGTATTTATGCGCTCGATGTAACCGGCTACGTGTGCCCCCATCCCCAGATTTATACCAAAAAAGCCTTAGAGAAAATCCATGGTGGAGATGTGCTTGAGGTAACTTTCGACAATCCATCCTCGTCGGAATCGGTTTCCGCCATGTGTGATTCCAATGGGAATGAAATCCTGGAAAAAATTGCCGATGGCGGAAAGTTCACCTTTAAAATTAAAAAGGCGTAATAGACCTAAAACCAAACCCTTTTCTCTCTCTTGGGTGCCGGGGGGAAAGGGTTTATTGAGAGGCGGATACCATTGAAAAATCATCTTTTCATTATCACTACAATTGTAATCGGCTTCAGCACTTTTCTCATAGGATACAGTTTACCCCCGTTTCTGGAAGTTGGTTTCGGCGACAACGATACTGCCGCAATGGATGGGGGTACAGGTGAGGAGGCTGATCTTATGAAGCAATATGAAGACTTATACAAGGAAACCGAGGAATAAGGAATAACACCATGAAATTCGACCCCAAAATCATAGTGATTGTTATGGTTGCTCTTTTCTGTTTCTACGGCGGCTATAATGTCTCGGCACGGACAGGCACGGAGCCTGGATATTTTGATGCAGTAGAAGCTGCCGGTTATGGTGGTGGCGGTGGTGAAAAAATAGAGGGCATCAGTGACGAAATGAATGAGTTTTACCAGTCCCTTAGTGAAGAAGAGTAGGGCTATATTGCTGTCTGCTGTACCGTTCATCATATAGAGTAGTCGGAGATTTTCATTATGAAAAAGATTCTGCTTGCGGTGGATGACACCAAAAGTTCAATTAGAATTATAGATAAGATGTCTGATATTTTCTGCACCTGCATGCCGAAGGAGATTGTTTTGCTGTACGTGCAAAAAATTATTTCCGGCGGATCGGTTATGGATGACCTGATCGTAAGCAGCAGCGAGTGGGAAACCCTCAAGGATTCTCTTGAAGGCACTGAATACCAGGATATGCGAAACGAAAAGGCCCAAAAAGTGATAGATTATTACTGCGGGCATCTTGACAAGAAAGGAATATCCGGAATTCACCCGATTGTCAGAAAGGGACACACGGCCGAGGAAATTCTTAAAGTAGCTACAGAAGAAGATGTTGACATGATCATCATGGGTTGCCGCAGCAATCGGATGCATAACCTTATCCTGGGCAGTGTCAGCCGTGAAGTGTCAAACAATGCAAAAGTATCTGTCCTGCTGATTAAATGACTGTCATTCTGGGCGCGGGACTTTCCGGATTATCAGCTGCAGCATGGTTAACTCGATCCGGTCATCCGGCAACAATTTTAGAAAAAAACATCAAAGTAGGTGGGCTGGCAAAAACAATAACCCACGGTAACTTTCACTTTGACCTCGGAGGACACCGTTTCCTCACCAGCAATCAACAACTTCAAGCTTTTGTTTCCGACCTCCTTGGCGAGGACCTGTTAAGCGTACCCCGAAAAAGCCAAATCTACATTGCCGGAAAATATATCGATTATCCGCTTACTCCCCTGAACGCCGTTTTCGGGTTGGGTCTTGCCAAAACCGGCACAATCCTTTTGGACTACGGCAAAGAAAAAGTCAAGAGTGCCTTCCGGTCGGCACAAATAACCTCTCTTGAAGACTGGGTTGTTTCCCAATTCGGCCGGACAATGTTTGAGCTCTATTTTAAAAATTACAGTGAAAAGGTTTGGGGTATTGCAAGTAGTGATATCAGCAAGGACTGGGTCGCTAAACGAATAGATGGTCTCTCTCTGGGTCAGTTTATACGACACGCCCTAATCAAGTTTCACCAGCATAAAGTTAAAACCCTGACCGACACTTTTTTATACCCCCGCATGGGTATTGGGCAACTGGCCGAGCGTATGGCTGATCTGATTCAAACAGAAAATACCGTGAGAACCGGTGCTGCTGTAGAAAAAATTTTTCATGAACAAGGGAGAATTACATCTATACAATTTTCACATTCAGGGGAAAAGCATTCCATACAGGGGAACAACTACATATCAAGTATCCCGATAACACAATGTATAACAAAAATGACCCCCCAGCCCCCGGATGAGGTCTGTAAGGCTGCATCCAAAATACATTTTCGTTCCCTGGTCATTGTTGCCCTGTTTCTGAAGAAAAAAAGCTTGACCGACCTTACCTGGATGTATTTCCCCGAAAATACTGTCCCATTTGGCAGAATTCATGAGCCGAAAAACTGGAGCCCTGATCTAGCCCCCCATGGACGATCTCATGTTGTTGCTGAATATTTTTGCAATACGGATGATCCAATCTGGCAGTCATCCACAAAAGCCATGTCTGAGCTAACAACTGATCATTTAGAGAAACTCGGTTTCTTAGGGAAAGGAGATGTGCTTGACAGTTGTGTGCTCAGGATTCCCTATGCCTATCCGGTTTTTGACCTTCAGTATAGTCGTCACCTGCAGATTATTACGGACTATCTAGATACCTTTGACAACCTTCATCTTGTCGGCAGAAACGGAATGTTCAGTTACCTTAACATGGATCAGGCTATGGAAAGTGGCATAGCGGTAGCCGAAAAAGTCATGCAGGGGATTAAGAACAAAGAGACTTTCTGGGCGGATGAAGTGCCGACTCCCTGTCATCAATTCCTGCAGCCCAAATATTCATCATGAAATGTGCTCTTATTATACCTGCCTGGGAACCGGAAGAGATATTCCCAACCAAAACGGCCGCCTCTCAGGTTAATTACTGGCAGCCGCTGGGCACCCTTTCTGTTGCTGCTTCACTGCAAAAGGCCGGGCATGAGGTGGATTTTTTTAATGGTTCCTTTTTGAGTCATGCTGAGATTCTTGATGCTGTTAAAACTTGCGCACCGGGTTTTATCGGTCTGTATTCCACGACCTTTGGTTGGCCAAAGGCAAAAAAAACAGCACAGGATCTAAAAAATATCCTTCCCGATGTCTTTATCACGGTGGGTGGGCCTTATCCCATTGCCTTACAGGAGCAATGCCTGGAAGATTGCAAATGGGTCGATGCCGTAGTCTGTGGTGAAGGCGAGATAACCGCAGTAGCCATGGTCGATAACCTTGCCGACGGCAAATCCCTTTACGGCATCAAAGGCATTGCCTTCCGGGAAGGTATAAAAATCATCAAAAATCAGCCTCAGCCTCTTATTTCAGAACTTGATTCTCTACCCTTTCCGGCCAGAGAACTTCTTGGGGAAGCGGATAGTTATATTCCTGCGCCTGCTACTTATAAACGTAAGCCGGTGGCGGTTGTTATGACCTCGCGTGGATGCAACAGAAAATGTATTTACTGCTTTCAGATCGATAAGAGCCGAAAAAGCGGTATCAGGTACCGTAGTGTCGACAATGTGATGGCGGAAATTGAATTGTGCTTACATCAAGGATATCGGGAAATAAAATTTATTGATGAAACGATTGCCGAAGACTATGACCGGGCCATGCAACTGGCTGGAGAAATAAAGGCCAGGGGCCTTGACTTTACCTGGTTTGCCTCTGCCTGTGTCAACCAAGTTGATAAACCCCTATTGAAAGCCTTTAAGGATGCAGGGTGCTGGGCCATTTTGATGGGAGCGGAAAGCGGCGTACAAAAAAACCTGAATACGTTGAGGAAAGGGATTGCCCTTTCTCAGATCCGCAAAGCAGTTCATGATGCCCAACAGGTTGGGATCAAGGTCTTTACCCCCTTTCTTTTTGGTATTCCCGGCGAAACCTTTGCTGAAGGCCTGCAAACAATTGAGTTTGCCTGCGAGTTGAACCCCGACGTGGCAAATTTCCACTGCCTGACTCCTTTCCCGGGAACCGAGCTCTATGAAAATCTCGCAAAATACGGTACGGTTGTTGATGACTTGGCCGAATACACCTACCAGGGCGCAGCCTTCATTCCGCAGACCATGACCAGGGATGAAATTATGACATTGAGGCGGATTGCCTTTAAGAAATTTTACTCAAGGCCGAGATTTCTAGTGCGCAGGATAGCAGGCATCAGCAGTCTGAACGACCTCCATGTCGCTGTAACCGGCTTAAAAAGTCTGTTCTGGCTCTGGGCCGGAGAAGGAGTTCTCAAACGGAAAGTTAATTGTAGATGATCTTGAACTATATATTTTCTTAGATAAAGGTTCTCTGCAATATGATAGATTAATTCTAGCATCCTCAATCCTTTTGCAAAAACCCATTTTATTAGCTGGTTATGCAGCTTCTCTGCAGAAAGCAAGTGAATAGCTTGCAGGTCACCGCCTGAATTATTTTCCCTATTGCCGGCTTGTTGTCAAGCTTTGCCCACCTTAATATTATCCACAACTTTTACGCCTATAAACTTGGACAGGTTTCCGGTAATTCGGTCGGTATATATTGACTCCATGGGCTGCCGGTGACGGCCTGCCTGCCCTGTATGTATTTAACCTGAGCAACCAAGAATAGTCCTCTCTCCACTCCAGCCGTCTTTGCAAAGTTCAATCTTCTTCTGCCCAAGCCTCTCTCAGTCATTACACTTTATTTTTCAGGATTCCGTTTTCGGCGGAACACAAGCCCGATAGCTACACTGTGGTACTCTTTACTGTGGTTCTCTATACAACTTAAAACAATTAGCTATATATTGTAAAATCAAGATACCCTTATAAAGAGTATATACATTCGCCATGTTATAAAAATATAATTTATTTATTGCTTAGTGATAATGTATCACATTGTGGTACTAGTTGCTTTTGTAGATTATGACAAATTTACCTTGTTCTTTTTATGTTGAAAGATATGTTGCAATACAAATTACTGAAAAGTGCAGTGAGCAATGCTTGACAATAAGAAATCAAAAGATATATATATTAATAAATAGAGTAAATGATGTTAAATCAAGAGAAGTGATGAGACAACAAGTCACCTCAGCGGGCAAATCAGGTCGATGTAGAGCTACCAGTCCAGTGAGTACTCTTCATGGGATATGGAATAAGCCTCGACAGATGCCCACTTCCGTCGACACCATGCTGTCCTTACCTGGCAAGACTACCCCTTTTGCCGACAAAGACGAGATCTTCCAAGAGCTCTCTTTTCTCAAGCCATACCGCAACCTCATTCACAGCCTCGTACTCGTAGGCAGTACGGCTCATGGAGCCCAAACCGTCAACTCCGATATTGATATTGTCCTTATCACCACAACCCGAGGGCATGAAAAAGTATGCGACGTTCTCTTTGAAAAAGAAATTGAAGAATCACTGAGCAGTGACGAAAACTCAAAGTTTGAATACACGATTCTTTCCTCCCTGCAAACGGAAAAACTTTTTCAGATTTCATCACCATTTGCCTATTCAATTTGTCACGGGATGGTTTTTCAGGATGACGGGTATTTAGCGTCGCTTTGCAAAAAGCGGTTTCCTCTGCTACCTGAAAAAGAATATTATACGACTTGCCTGTATGAGAACATTGCTACCCCGTATTACGGGATGCTGAAGAAACTTCATGGTGAAGCAAGGCAAAGAGGGTGCACGTCATCATGCCGCAGAAAAAATAAGGGCTGTGAGGGGTTGCAGTCTGCCCATGTGTTCGCGAAGCTGATAATGGGAATGTTCTATGTAACCTTGCCATCACGGAATATGATCCCCCTAACCAAGGGTGATGTGGTTACATACGCGAAAATGGCCTATGGTTCCCAAGGGGAAAATGTGGCAAAACTGGTAGTCTCCTTAATGCGGGAAAAGCGCTCATCTTTTTGTTTCGATGAATACAAGATACTGAAAAAATTTGCAGTTCAACTGTTCAAGGAAATACTGGGCATTATAGGCTTGGGCAGAGAAGTACGAGAGATCATTGCAGATGCTGCACGGATAGCAAGAGAAGATTACCATTTGATCCATAACCCTGTGACGAAAAACTGTGTTGTCTGAACACATGGTGTTCGCTGAGATCTCCCCGGTTTATAAACCATCCCAATAGCGCCAATCAACTTCAGTCCATTAAACCTATATATTCCCTGAAGATGGACGGGTATAATCTTGAATTAAAAAGAATGTTCATCATCATGTAGCACTCATGGGTGCAGAAGCACTCCTTCCTTTCAATTGCCGCAACCGCCTCTGCAGCCTGTCTGGATCGTAAGATCTGTCGCAGATTGCAATCAAACGCTCTAATATTCCCAAGGTGCCGGGTAAACGATTCGCAGGGGTACACGTCCCCCGTTTCAGTCACCACCAAGGTAAGACGGCCGGCATAGCAGGGAATAACCTGTTGCCGTTTGATTTGCGTTTGGTGAATGAGCCGACGTTGAACAATATCCTGTGCAGCTTTAATTCGTGCACCTCTGAATCGATACTTAGCCGCCTCATTTGATTTCAAGTTGGATTCCAGTTCGATCAAGTATCGTTCTGGCGAAACCGGCTCCATTCGGAGCCTGCCGCAGCGCCTGGGTGCCTACCATCCGATAGCTGGAAATCGTGGACTGCTTGAGCTCGGCCGCGAAATCCTCCAACGCAAAAAGGGTCCGCTCCATCGCTTGAGGAGAAAGACCCTTTTCTTTGCTGAACTGGCCGCCCAAACGGGTGATCCGGCGGACATACTTGGCCGGAAT
Source organism: uncultured Desulfobulbaceae bacterium (assembly GCA_945787305.1). Classification (GTDB taxonomy): domain Bacteria; phylum Desulfobacterota; class Desulfobulbia; order Desulfobulbales; family Desulfobulbaceae; genus DRLX01. Next base: position 17,392 of record CALZIH010000022.1, read on the forward strand.
CACCTGGCCATCGTGAACATCGCCGAGCAACAGGCGAACGGTGTTGGTGCCAACGTCAATTGAGGCCAGCACTTATTTTTTGCCGACTATAGCCTTGACGACATTGTAGGTATGATCGCCGATTTTTTCGAAATTGTGCAACATGTCTATGAAAACCAGGCCGGGCTGCACAGCACACTCACCGGTATTGAGGCGGACAATATGGTTATTGCGATACTCATCCTCAAGACGGTTGACAGTGTCTTCCATGTGCCGGGACTTTTCAATGATGGTGGTATCGCCCCGCTCCATGGAAGCGACAACGAAAGAAAGAAACTCCCTGGTCTTTGCCCCAATTTCGAGTATTTCATTATTGCC
>CALZIH010000023.1 GCA_945787305.1 uncultured Desulfobulbaceae bacterium
GGGATCTCCGCCGGATTCGTGGGCATAGGTTGAGCCTGGCATTAATCCCTTAAAGGTATTGTGAAAGAGATGCCGAAATGGATCGGAAAAAGCACCTTTCATCTCGTTGTAGACAACACCCTGATACTGAAGAGGTTGTTCAATGTTTTCCAGGTGATAGTGCCACCCTTCCTGCTCAAAGGTGGAGCGTAACAGAAGGGGATTGAGGGTAACATCACAATAGACATCCATGATGTTGAAGTATTCTTTGGCATTGCGGGTGGCAAACGGATACCATGTGGTGTCAGAACCGGTCATGGCGTTGAGAAAGGTCATCAGGCCGCCCTTGTTGATTTCACCAAAGACGTCTTTGACCGGGTATTTTTTTGAACCCATGAGCACAGAGTGTTCAAGAATGTGGGCGACACCTGTAGAATCCTGTGGGACGGTCTGAAAAGCTATGCAGAAGGTCTTATTCTGATCACCATTTTTAATGGCTAGGGCCGGAGTGCCGAGGGTATCGTGTGTAAACAGGTACACTGTAGAGTGTATCTCTTCGATATATTCCTTACGGCTGAGAGTGAAGCCATGATATGTGTTACCTGGTGTAAAGTCTGTCATAGTTGATTCGAATCAGAAGGATTTATTTGAGTCTAAGAGAAGGGTCACAGGACCGTCATTGGTCAGCGTGACTTCCATCATTGCTTGAAATTTTCCGGTCTGGGTTGATATACCCTGCCTGCGAACAATTTCCACAAATTTTTGGTACAGGTCTTTCGCAAGTTCCGGCCTGCCAGCCTGCGACCAGGATGGTCTGCGACCTTTCCGGCAGTCTCCATATAGGGTGAATTGTGAAACGACAAGCAGGCTCCCCCCGGTGTCGAGAAGAGAGAGGTTCATCTTGCCGTCAAGATCATCAAAAATACGCAGGTTAATGATTTTGTCGGCCATCCAGCAGGCGTCTTGCTCCGTATCATTATTGGCGACACCAAGAAGAACAAGAAGACCATGGCCGATAGAGCCAGTGGAGGCGTTATCAACCAGTACATCGGCACGACTGACACGCTGGATTACAGCACGCATTGGAAAAAAAGCACCACAGAATGCAATGGCAAAGACAACAGTAGACTAATCAAATGCTAGTTTATCTTTGAAATAGTAGGAAAGATGGAGTGGAGCCGGAAGAAAAAATTCCGGCTCCGGATTAAAAGAGCTCAGTCAGCTTCCCAAAACTCTTCTTTTGCAGCACCACATTTGGGGCAGACCCAGTCGGCAGGAACCTTCTCCCACGGCGTACCTGGCTCAACACCGTTTTCATAGTCGCCCTCTGCAGGATCGTAAATATAGCCGCAAGGGCATTCCCATTTTTGCATGACAACCTCCTTCGTTTCCGAGTTAATAAAAGAAAATATGTTTGTATGATCTTAAGGCTTTTTTACGGACTGTCAAGAAAAGATGATCAAGGACGCGGGTTATTTTGTGCGTAATGTCGTGAGCATGAGGTACATGCCCCCCAAAACGATCAGCAAGGCCCCGACTATACTGGTGAGTAAGGGGATTTCATTCCAGAAAAAATATCCATAGATGATGGAAAGGATGACGGAGGCATAACTTGCAGCGGCCACAGTTGGTGCGCGTTCAAGACTATATGCTTTGGTGAGGAGAAATTGACCGAGACTTGCAAAGGCAGCTATACCAAGGAGTAAAAGCCATTGCTGGCGAGAGGGAAGGGTAAGAGAAGGGAGCGAGGCGAAACCACTGATTAGGCAAAGGAGAAAGGTAAAATTGAAGACGATGACCTGAGAGTGATCGGTGCGGCCAAGGCGACGGACCATGAGGTGGGCAAGGGCGGCCAGAAAAGAGGCTGCAAGCGCAACCCATGAAGCCAAAGCCCATTCAACCCTGGGTTTGATGACAAGGGCGGTACCGATAAGGCCAATGAAAATAGCTATCCACACATTTTTACCGGCTTTTTCGCCGACAAGGAAGGGAGCCATCAAGGCAAGAAGCAGGGGTTGAGTCCGACCGATAAATACGCAGTCTGCCAGCGGCATATTGGTCAATGCATAATAAAAGCAAAACATGGCGCAGGTGCCAAACAGGGTTCGCAGAAGAAGGACTTTCCAATTCCGTACCAGAAGTGGGTGGCGGTAATACAAAACAAGGCCAAGCAGCACAGGCAGAGCGATAAGGCTGCGGAGGAACATCAACTCGGTCAATGGTAAACCATGCCCAAGTGCTTTCACAAGAGCGGACATGGTAACAAAACAGGCGGAAGCCGAGAACATCAACAAGAGGGCCAAGAACTTATTCCTGAAGCGAGGTCGCCTGCAGACGACTGAGAAATTGGACAATACCGGTGGCAGCTATGGCTGCGGTTTCGGCGCGCAGGGTCAGGGGGCCAAGGGTGATGGCGGTAAAACGGTTTTCTCCGGCCCAGAGAATTTCACGTTTATGAAATCCACCTTCCGGGCCTATCAGGAGCAGTATTGATCCTGGTTGGGCGAAAAATTCAGGACGGAGAATTTTTTTTTGTTCTCCTTCCCAGCATAAAATGGGGTAGTGAAATGTTGCGGTTGCGATTTCCTCCATGGGGCAAGCAGGTGTAATCTGCATGGGCGTGCTTCGACCGCATTGTTTGCAGGATTCAACCATAATTCGTTGCCAGCGCTGGATTCGGCGTTCAAGGTGTTTCTGCTGCTCGCTGTATTGGGTCACGATGGGGATCAGTGTTTCGACACCAAGTTCGGTGGCCTTCTGCACGACAAGATCCATTTTTTTTCCCTTGAGGATCCCTTGTGCAAGGGTCAAGGGGAATGGATCATTGATATGCTCTGTGAGGTGAGAGGTGATGCGCCCTTCAACCGTTTTTCCGGTTATGTTTATAATTTCAACATGATAAATAGTGCCGCTTCCGTCAAACAGTTCGATGGATTGGCCGGGTTGCAGTCGGAGAACAGAGATCAGGTGATGGGCTTGCTCTCCGGAAAGAATAACGGTGCTGCCGGTAATATTATCCGGCTGGGTAAAAAATCGGCGCACGACGGTCAACGAAAACAGTAAGGGTCAAGCTCGTTGAAGATGTCCTTGCCAAAGCCGTAGGATACAGCAAGACACCCACCGCAGACCGGTCGAATTTCACAGGTGTTGCAGGCCGAAGAGCCGGCGCGGTACCGTTTAGCATCTGTTCCCCGGTAGATTTCCATAAAGTTCTGTTGCTCTATATTGCCGATGGGAGAGGGCAGTTTACGGCAGGCATGGACCTCGCCGTCGGGCAGAAGGGAGACAAAATTGAAACCGGCACCGCAGCCGTATCCGGCGCAACCACCAACATAGGGCAGGGCCTTCTTATGGCGGATGAGGTTGAAAAAATTATCTTTCAGGCTCATGCAGGGGTTGTCCTGGGCGGCTTCCATGTAGCTCTCCAGAAAGGCAGGGAAATCTTCAGGTGGAGCAGAGGCAAGATCGGCTCCTTCTCCAACCATGGCCAGACGGTTGAAGGTGAACAGGTCAACCCGGTCGCGGAGAAGTTCGGCCAACTCAAGAACCTGGTCCATGTTGGCCCGGGTCAGGGTCAGCATGACCATGGAGTAGATCTTCAGCTCTTTGAGCAGGTCAAGAAAGTCGAAGACCCGGTCAAAATGTCCCTGGCCACGAATATAGTCGTTGTGTTCGCGTAACCCCTCAAGGCTGACCTGGTAGAATTCCGGTTTCTGGATGGCAAGCATCTCCTCTATACGGTGCTTGGGCATTGGGTTGCCAAGAACAGCAGTCATAAAACCACGGTCTGCGGCTTCTTTGTACAGTGCATTAAAGTGCGGGTAGAGGAGGGGGTTTCCGCCGGTGAAGGTGACCTGTGTAAACACATGCATCTGTTGGCAGAAACTGTACAAGTCGTCGAGCACCCTGATCGCCTGTTTCAGATCAAGCGTTTTTCGATCGCTGCGATCATAACAGTGACGGCAGTGCAGATCACAGACCTGGGTGATGTGCCATTGCAGAGTAAAGGTCGGGGCTGAGAAACGATCCGGATCGGTGAGAACGCCGCGGGGAAAGTCTTCACCACGCACCAGGAGTGATTTGGGGGCCAGCAACAGGCCGCGGTGCGCAGCAACGTAGAGAATGTCGTCAATGGTGCCGACGGGCACGCCTCCCTCTTTGGCGGCCTGTTTGGAATCGATTCCGTCACTAATCAGTTTAAGCGCCAGCAGGTCATGTCCGCTTGGCTCTATGACATGGACTTCTTCTGTACCGGGTTTACGGTAGACAAGAATATGCCCTTCCTTTTCAACCAGCTCATGCTGAGGATTGGTGAGCCGTTCCGACAGCCCTGACCACTGAACGGATAAGAGCTCAAGGGCCGGATTGATCATCCGTTGTTCTATCTTGTCGGGCATCGGTGGCGGATCGGTCTTGAACAGGTAACAAAGCCGTTCAATACGCGCTAGATCCGGAAGAAACGGATGGCGTCTACAGGTGTCAGGGTGTTGTTCAAGGTACTCGGGAAGATGCTGTGGGTTCATCCCTCCAAGACTGAGAGGGAGCAGCGAGGTGCAGACCGGATAGACGGTGGTTAATGCAGGCATAGTGGTCGACAAAGCAGGGTTCTCCGTAACGGATTGATACGCTTATACGTTTTAATTTGTGTTACAAGCTGTGGTGTACAACGTGTCGTTAAAATGAATAAAGCCGGTAACCTTTCGGTTACCGGCTTTACTTTTACATCTGGAACGTGCAACCTGCACGTTTATTTTTTGTGTCCGCCTCAGCTGCTGTCGCCGGCTTTCTTTACCTCGTCAGCGGCTTTGTCCATGCCTTTTACCTCATCGGCGGCCTTATCCATTGCTTTATGGCCTTCCTCTGTGGCGGCATCAATGGCTTCACCTTTTGCTTCTTCAGCCATTCCTTCGGCTTTTTTCTTTGCAGCGTCCCCGACGCTGTCTGCGGTTCCACCTCAGCCGCTGCCGACTGCGTGTTTACCTGCTTCTTCAGTGCTACCTGCACTGGGTGCTGAACCTCAGCCGGAAGCAGCATGTGCTCCGGGAACAGAGATGCCGCCGGCACTGATCAGACCGGCTACGCCCAGGCCGGCAAGGAATTTCTTCATGTCCTTGCTTATCATTGGGGTCCTCCTTTAAGGTGAATATAGGAAAACATTGAAGAAGCCGATACCAAACCGGCTCCATATAGGAAAAGTATATAGGCTATAGTGGGGCAGGGTGTCAAGAAAAAATGAGAATATTTACTGGTGGTTTCGTTGATATGTCCTGATGATGTAGGGTACAGGTTCGGCAACCTGCTCAACAGCGGTCTCTGTAAAATCATCTGCTGAAAGTTCCGGAAAAAAGACATCACCGGAAACCTGTTGCGGTAAAATGGTCAGGATGAGCGTATCGGCAAGGGGTAAGGAAAGCCGGTAGAGTTGTTCGCCACCGATAATAAACACCCTGTCTTCTTTTTCACAAAGGGCAAGGCTCTGGTCCAGAGAGTGGACGACCTCAGCACCCGGTGCCGAAAACGAGGGGTTTCTGGTAATGACAATATTGCGGCGGCCGGGCAGGGGATGACCGATAGATTGCCAGGTTCTGCGACCCATGATCAGTGGGTGGCCCATGGTAATCTCTTTAAAACGGGCTTGCTCTCCGGGAATGTGCCAGGGGATGGTGTTATCTTTGCCTATGACCCGGTTTGCCGACATGGCCGCGATTAAGATTATTTCCTGTTGCGGATGCATTGAAGTGGCTATTTCTCTTTATTGTGCTCTTTATGCGGAGTAGAAATCGATTATTTATACTGATTACCATCAAAGCTCAGTTGTCCCAACTTGGCGAGGTGACTGATTTTATTTTTCTATACCGGGGACAGGATAATTTTCACCACAAAAATCTGTTAACTCGTTGTTTCATATATAAATAGAAAATAGTTAATCTGTCTCCCGGATTGGTGAAAAAAATTCAGTCCCCTACATCGAAGGCCGCACTGGCATTGCTACTTAATGGCTGAGTTTTGATGGTAATCACATAATTTATTGCATATCCCTATTCAATCCCTGGTTAAAACGTTATGCCTATCAGAAGTTTGCAGGAGTTCAGCGGCTCATTGGGATCTTTGCTGCCGGCATTGGAAATATGATGATACCGGTATTCAAACAAAAGCTCATGTCCCGAATTGAGCCGGTATTCTAAGCCGCAGCCAAATTGATAGTTACCGTTCCAGTCCGCCCCCATCCCGGGTATGTCTGCAAAACTATACACAGGTCCACCGCCGCCAAAGATGTAGGGCCGCCAATTGTCGCTAGCGGTAAAGGTGTAACTGGCGAGAAAGTTCAACCCGATCATGGTTGATACATCGGGGCTGACGACAAAATGGACGGGAAGCTCCAGGAGGATGGAGTGAAAGCCCCGGTACCAGCCGGAACCAAGGTCATCAATGATAAGGTGATTGTAACGTCCAACAAGGTCAATGGTTTCAACCCGTTGGGTGGTCTTCCCCCAGCCGGGAAAACTCTGGCCATAGCCGGCGAGGAGCGCCCAACGGTCTTTAGAGGTATCAAAAAAAGCCGCATGAGTGGAATCGGGCAGAATGAGGGTGCTGGCAAGGAGGAGAGCGGGGAGGAAGTAACAGGTGGCAGGTGAGCGCTTGGTGCGAGGTTTTTTTACCAATACATGTTGTGTGTGCATCATCGTCAATGTCGCCCTTTGCAAAAAACGGAAAGATATTGGTCAGGAACAGTACAACGGATAATCATGTCGGTGTCGTAAAAAGCCTCGCCACCGACGGCGGAAAGGTTGTAACTCTTTGTATTTCCGTAGGCTGCAAACGCCGTTTTGGACTTTTTACGAGTCCATCAATCATGAGAACATGACCTTTCTATACTTTAGGCAACCTCAAGTTTGCAAGGAGCTTCTAACCATACCGCTAAAATCCACCAGACATTGTGGAAAATAATCACCTGACGATCCTTGGCCCTTTTGATTGCTCCTTGCTGTACCGCTACTGGATTGTTAACAGGGGTAGGGGAGCGGTTCCTTCTGCAGTTTTATAGGGTGCTTGCCTCTACTTCTAACCTGACCATATGGACATGCGTTCTCCCTTCAGCATCTAACGGGTGTGCATCTGTGTATTCTTGAACAACAAGGTTTAAAAAATCCTCTTTTTGATTTTCCGGCAGTCGGTCGGTGTAGGGAAACCAGGTTGTTCGTAGCCAGCCTTTCAAACCCTCTGCATTTTCGTGGACCATATCTTTTTCTATAAGCTCGATTCGCTGCGCTTGATATCCGGCCTCGGGCAGCCACTTTTCGTAATCCTGTATCGTACAGAACCTATAGGGAAAGTCGAAATTGTCGAAATAGCTCTTCCAGTTTTCTGATGTTGTTACTTGGTCAACCACTGCAAGAACGTCCTGCGCATTTCCATACCCGCCCATTTGGAAGAGGATTTTTGCATTTCCGCGCAAGCATTTTTTGAGATGGATAAGGATCGCTTTATGGTCTTTGACCCAATGTAAGGCCGCGTTTGAAAAAGCAACCTTGAACTGTTCCTGAAATGATATTGCCGTAGCATCCATTTGATAAAAGGATAAATTTGGACGATTGAATTGACTTTTAGCCAGTTCAATCATGCTTGCAGAACGGTCTATGCCGACCGCCTTGCCATCGGCTAACTTTTTGGCGATTGCATTGGTAATTTTTCCATCACCACAGCCAATATCCAATACCTGTTCATTGCCTTGCAATGCCAGTTTGCTTACCAACTCATTTGCCCATGATTCCTGTGCCGAGGAGTTTTTTGCGTAGTCTTGGGCATTCCAGTTATCGTTCTGAGTTTTCATGCGTAGATAGTTCCGTTTGTCGTTCGTATCGGGTTAAACTGGGGGTGCTTATTGTTGAGGAACAAACAGTTCCCGGACAGTGAATCTTTCTCTTTTGGTCGCAAAGAACACCAGTAATCCGACAAGTGTTGTATCGACGACTGCAATGAGAAAGAATTGGGCGGGGAGTAACTCACTCAATATCGAATACAGTAGTACAGTGGTGGCGTAACATATTCTCATGAATATAACGACACCGATGCTTGATACATAACGTTTTATGTTTACAGCCGAAATTATCTGTATGTAAGTCAACATGAAGAGAAAAATACCGATAACCATGGAGTAAAATGGATATATTGCCGGCGTAAGTTGCTTATGGAGGACGCCATGAACCATGAAGAAAATTATGCCGCCGATAAAATCCCATGCTGCTCCTGCCAGAAGTACATTTTTTAAGCTATTTTTCATCTCGTTTTCTCACAGAGTAGAGATACAGTGAATTGTTGTATATTTACCTGTTATCTATATAGAATCAATATTCCTGGCCGGAAAGTGTTATGTGAATCCGGCGCTGGATGAGTTCCTCCAGGGCGACGACAGTATACTTCTTTTCCAAAGCGGTAAAGAGACGCTCCAGTTCATTGATCCATTCTTCCACCTGTGTCTGTTGTTGCGGTGGAAGGTCATGGAGCAGGATAATTGCCCCTGGTCGTAATTTTTTAAGGATTTTTCCTGTCAGGTTATGGATATTTCGGTTTCCCCGATCAAGGGCGCGACAGCTGTAGGCAATGGTCGTCAAGCCTTCACGGGCTAACACCTTGTGTAGACGAGGCCCGGTGATGCCGGCTGGTGGACGGAAGACAAGCGGCTGCACGCCTGATTTTTTAAGAATTTCCTGGGTGTTATGGATGTCTTTCTGCAGGGTGCCTTGAGCTCGCAGCATAAGCATGGGGTCATGCCTCCAGGAATGGTTGCCGATGGTATGCCCTTGCGCCAGGATATCTTTGATCAACTGCGGATGTTTTGCGGCTTTTTCGCCCACCACGAAAAAGGTGGCCTGGAGGTCATAGCGAGCAAGCAGCTCAAGGAGGATGGGCGTGGATGCCGGCGAGGGACCGTCATCAAAGGTGAGAGCAATGCCGGTTGATCCAGGTTTGCCTCGGCTGATAATCGGCAGAAAAAAGGAAAACCTTGGGAAAAATGGGGCGCCAAGGCAGAGGAACAGATAGGTGAGTAGAGGAATAGCCGCCAGACCCGGAGCCAACAACAAGAGCAGGAAACCAAACAGCAGGGCGGCACAACCGAATTTTTCCGCCAGGGAAATGGGAATGTTGTAATTATTTTGCATCAGACGCATTTGTATCGGCCCGGGCAACCATCCAGACCAGTTCCGGGTTGGTTGCGGAAACTTCATTGGTGAGAGTACATAGACCTGCTTTGGTTAAAAGCTCAGTCATTCTATCAGCGGAACGGTACCATGCCTGCCCACCCGAAAGCTTGATTCTGTAATCCTCAAGCCGCCAGGACCAGGATGGAGGGCCATCGGGCCGCACGACAAAGCGTGTCACCAGAATGCCGGCCGAAGCAAGTTTGCCTACACTTAGTTCCAATAAGGTGCAGACGGCCTCATCATCCAGATAATGGAGCATGTCCAGGAGCAGAACCACATCAGCTGCCTCCGGCACCTCAGGCAGAGCAGGGGCCCAACCTTGCACAACGGTTCCTCTGCAGCCGATGGCCCTGGCAGCAACTCTGACCCGTTCAGGGTCGGGATCAATACCGAAGACCCTTGATTGCGGCAAACTCTCCAGACACCAGCAGGCAGGGATACCATAGCCACAGCCGATATCCATAATTAACGGTGCATCTGTGCTCCTCACTTCGAGCATACGAGGCAGGTCGTCAAACAGGGGGTCAAACTGCAGCTTAAAGCGGGTAAACATCCTGGGGTAGGCCTCCAGCAGACGAAACCTTTTGCGGATACGCTGCTTGATATTTCCATTTTTTATACCCGGATCTGTTTGGGAAAAATACCAGTTCAGCAGGGGCGGCAGCAGGAGAAAGGCGCCAAGCAGGGAATAGGCAATACCAAAGAACGAGGTAATACCAATACTCCTGAGCAGGGAGTGCTCGGCAAAAGCGAGGACTCCAAAACCTATAAGGGTCGAGGCTCCGGCCATAAAGACCGCCGTGCGTACCAGAGCATAGGAAGGATGGCTGATTTCCAGGTAGCGTTGATGTGCTCTGACAGTAAAGATTGAGTAATCAATGCCCATGCCCAGGATGACAATGGAGAGCATCAAGCCGGGAATATCCAGAGGATGGCCAATCAGGTTCAGGGTGCCCAGGGTGCAGATGTAAGCAAAGATGGCTGGCAGCAAGGTCAGCAGGGTCAGTTGCAGGTTCAAATAAAAGAAGAGCAAAAAAAGGGAGATGCTGATGGCAATGATCAGCAGCATGGTAGTGAAGGTGGAAAAGAGAATATCTGCAAGTCGTATAGAAAAATAGTCTGCATCAAATATTTTGCCATACGGGCTGTAGCGGGCAAAGAAGTCGGCCGGATCGTACTGTTCGCCAGGGGTAATGGTAATAAATTGGATTAATCGCCCGGTTTCGTTATTTTTGGCTATTCCCATAAGCTCGTTATAGCGCCCAGGAAGAGCGATTTTTTCCGGAACTTGTGGGACGGGGTTGAGCATGGAGAGAAAGGGGGAAAAGGCCTCTTTCGTGAAACCAAACCCTTCTCCTGCACCTGTCAACTGTTTGGTCAATTCTTCTACCCGCTGTTGGTTCCAGAATTTTTTCCAGGCAACGAGATTCCGGTCGGCCTGTTCCTGGCCCGGAAAGAGCATCGACGGCACAAAGGCTGAATCAATTCGGGTGGCATGGATATCCGGGTTGATTGTTTTGAGCAGATGGTCATTCTGTCGCTGGAGTTCTTCTACCGAGTTGGCCGAGGTCATGAGATACACCCTGTCGCCGATATTTCCCCAGACCTCGGAAAAAAGAGTATCGGCCTTCATGGTCTCAGTGCTGACGGTGTTCATGCTGTTGAGGCTGACATGGAATTGCGGTTTGGCAAAAAATAACATTCCCAGTGCCAGGACAGCGGCTAGAACAGCTCCGGGATTGCCGGTACTGTAAAGCATGTTCACTATTTTTCTCAGGGGCAGGCTGCGCTGCGTTGCCGGAGGCATTACCGGAAAAATTCGTGGAAAAACAGAGTGGACAAAACAAAAGGAAAAAAAGATACCCAGCGCTGTGAATTGTCCCAGCTGGGTAAAGATGGGAAAACCGCTGAAACTGAGCACCATGAAGGCACCAATGGTTGTGAGGACCGCCATGATCGCCACGGCCCGGACTTCCCGGGCAGCATCCTTGCCGCTGGTTGCATGGGAACGATCAAGAAAGAGCAGGTAGGCGATGCCGTGATCGACGGTGATGGAAATGATGGCGCCACCAAAACCAAGGATCATAATGGAAATGGAGGAGTGGAACAGGGAATAAACCAGGAGGGCGGCAGCCGTACCGGCAAGGGCGGGAACAAGGGAGAGCAGGCCGACCAATGGCCGGTGAAAGGAAAACAGCAGGAGCAGGGCAATGCCGCCGGTTGCCAGCAGCAGGGCCTGTTGCACATCGTGGCGAATGATGTGTTCATTATCCAGTGCGGCCCGATAGGCTCCTACCGGGGTAACCGTGATTTTCAGCTCATCGTCGGTATAGGTTTGGGAGAGTTCTGTTGTGGCCATAGCAATGCGTTGGGCTATTGCACCGGCTGCTTTTGTATTGGTCCCCGAGGAGATTGGTTTGGCAGTTACCAGGAGGTGGCGGCCATCGGCAGAGATCAGGCTACCCTTATAAAACCTGGAATCCAAGGATGGAGCCAGAGGCGCCATTCTTGCCAAAACCGAATCCTTAAGGCCCAGAGGATCTGTTTCGATAAATTGCGCCTGACCGATTCCCTCCAGGCTGCCCAGGTTGTCTACAATATCACCTAGGCGCTGGTAAACAGTATCACCTTGCAGCAGGGGGAGAATGTGTTGCTCCAGGTCCCGTTCGGAATAGAGCAGGGGAAGGTTTTTGACCACATGCAGGGCGAGATCCGGAATCAGGTTGCCGGTTTCTTTTATGCCGACAACAGAGAAAAGACCGCTTGCCAAGAGTTGTTGCTCAAGGAAGGCGCCGCACTCGACCAAAAGGTCGGGATCATCCCGGTTGATCATGATGTCGATGGCAATCTGATCATGAATGGGATGGTTGCGAAAGATTTCCAGCCCATCGCCGATGATCCTCTCTTCTGTCGGCAGGGAGCGGACGATATCGGTATCAATATCAAGGCGGAGCAGACCCAGGCCTGCGCAGGCAAGAATAAGCACCAGGACTACTGACAGGAGGCGGAAATTGAACATGTTGGCTTAATCGCGGAACGTCATGGTAAGCACCGCAAGCAATAGAAGAACAAGCAGGTGGGCTGAGAGGATAAGCGGTTTATGGTTCTGGTAGAATTCATTGGTTTTCTGGATGAACGGCAGGCCACCAAAGAGTCTTCGCATGCGATCGATGGCCACTGTCCGGTTATCGCTACCGGCCTGACCCTGAAAGGCAATCATGGGGTAGATGGCAAAAAAATCGGGGCTTTTATGTTGCCGCAGCAGATCGTCAAAGGGAACTCCTTGCCAGGTTGCACGGGCCAATCGTTTGGCAACGGTCCTGTTGAGGGCATAGGCATGGGCAAGGCAACGGTATTGTATTTGCACAACGGTTTGTTTTTCTGTGGCTGCACTTCCGTTGGTAATACAACCAAGGAAAAACGCATCCCACTCCGGATTGTCGTGTAAAAACAGACAGGCTTCCTGTAGCGCCTCGGCATTATAGCCCCGAAAGAGAATATCATCCTCGAAAATCAGGATATGCTGCCCATTATCCTCTAGTCCTTTGTTAATACAATGGATATGGGACTCAAAGATTCCCTGTTCAGGATTGTTGGCGTGTTTTTCAACAATGATAAATTCAACTCGTTCCAGAAGCCCGACCTTGGCAAACTCCTTACCGGCCAGTTCCCGCCTGTCTCGTCGGGTATCAAGAGAGATACAGTAAATTTTATCAAAAAACTGCCAGCTCTGGGGAGAGTTCACTGATTTTAGGCTACCTTGAATAATTGTATTTTCGATCGCTCTAGGCGTTATGCTCAAAATGTTATCCTGAAAATATCCTGCCTGTGGTAAAATTGTTCGCATGCCTCGGAGTCTTCGCTTACCTGATCTCGAACGAAAATCCTAATTTTTCAAGGCACCCTTTATTTTGAAAAAGGTTGATAATGGCCCTGCTGTGGAGAAGCACCTCAAATTATTTTAAACCAAACTGGTAGTTACGTCATGGTTAAAAGAATAAGCTGATCAAGAATCTTATCGAGATGATTCATCACCTGTATATTCGCTTTAAGGGTGCGCCGTTTTTTCTATCGGGTTCGGAGAACGGATAAAAAGAAGTCCCGATTATTTCATTTGGTGTTTTTTGTAGTTTAATTTATCCGTGATAGGGATATAAAAAACACACTTGGGGTGGCGGGCTTGCCCATTGCCTCCTCCGTATAGTATATTTTCTTCACCTGTTTGATAGAGATGAATATTCTCCTTATTAACCCACCAAATTGTGGACGAAGTATTCCTGAAGAACGCTATGGAATTGGTTCGCTCAAGCAGATCTTTCGCGGCGAACCTCTTGCCCTGGAAGAACTGGCGGGCAACCTGCCTGAACATACTGTACGCATTCTGGACCTGAAAGCCGATCCCGATGGTTTGGACTCGGAAATGCACGGGTTTCATCCCGATGTGGTGGGCATCACCGGTGTGACCTGTGAGGCCAACACTATGCTTGAGCTGGCTGCCCAGGTGAAGGAGACCTGTCGCGCTACGGTGGTGGTCGGAGGGATTCATGCCAGCAACGATCCTGCTTTTTTTAATCAAATCGCTGTTGATTATATTGTCAGGGGACTGGGGAAAAAAACCTTTGCCGATCTCATTGCTCTATTAGAGCGGGAAGAAAAGACTTTTTTACCGGCTGGTGTAATCCGAACCCGGCCCGGACAGCTTCTCGATGTACAGGCCATGAGCAATACGGCCTCTGACCTGGTTATGGAACGGCCTCCGGCCTATCACCTGGTCAGTCAATACCGCTCACACTATATCCTGGAAAAACTCGGGATCAATATGGGCTTTGTGGCCTCGGCATACGGTTGTCCGCATTCCTGCTCCTTTTGTTCCATCAGGGGACAGACAGGTGGCGGATATCTGACCAAATCCATTGGTGCCGTTATAAGAGACATCGAGATGCTTGTGGATATTCCCGTCATCAGGCTGGTTGATGCCAACACCTTCGGCAATGTAGACAGGGCAAAACAACTTGGCCGGGCACTGAAGGCGGCCGGGTTCAACAAACAGTATCTGGCCGATATCCGATCCGATACGGTCGTTCGTTATCCGCAAATGCTCCAGGAGTGGAAAGAGGCCGGCCTTCGGGCGGTTATCATCGGTTTTGAAGAAATCAGTGATGAGAGCCTCACCGCCATGAACAAGAAAAATGAGGCTCGGATAAACACCGAGGCGATTGCCATTCTTAACGACATCGGTATCACCATTGTCGGAGACTTTATCATTTCTCCAGACTACGATGAAAAAGATTTTGAACGCCTTAATGGTTACCTTACGGAAAACCGCATTGATTTACCGATGATCACCGTGATGACCCCTCTACCGGGAACCCCCCTCTACCATGAGCTGCGGCACCGGGTTTCCAATCACAATCTCGATTATTATACCCTGACCAATGCCGTGATGCCGACCAGGCTTGATGAAAAACGTTTTTATACGTTATATGCCGATGTACTTGCAGACAGTCATCGAAACGCACGATTATAATCAATGAATGTATATATTACAGATGTTTCAGCCTATTTGCCGGGCAAAGCGGTAACAAACGACGAGCTTGACCTCTACCTGGGCAAAGTCGGAAGGCTCTCGGCCAGAACCCGGCAGATCATCCTGGCCAATAACGGTATACAGCGCAGGCACTATGCCCTTGATCCGGAAACAGGCTCCACGACCCATAGCAACGCGCAACTGGCAGCTGCGGCTGTTCGTCTTCTCAAAAATAGAGACGGTTTCAGCCCGGAGCTGATCCAGTGTCTCTGCTGCGGGACCTCGTCTCCGGACCAACTCATGCCGGGGCATGGCTCCATGGTACATGGGGAATTGGGAGGCGGGCCATGTGAGGTCATCAGCACGGCCGGAATCTGCTTAACCGGTATCAGCGCCTTGAAATATGGGGCGATGTCGGTGGCTATGGGGCTCACGGATAATGCTGTTGTCAGCGGTTCCGAGCTGGCCTCGACCTTTTTACGGACGGATTTTTTTCAGGCCATGCAGGGGGACACAGATCAAGAAGAGAGCGCAAAACGTCACCCGGCTTTTTCTTTTGAGGCCGAATTCTTACGGTGGATGCTCTCCGATGGTGCCGGGGCCCTGTTGCTTGAACAAGAGCCGTCATCGGCGGGGGTAAGCCTCAGGGTCGACTGGATTGAAATGCTCTCCCATGCCCATCGTCTGGAGACATGTATGTATGCAGGCGCCTCAAAGCAGGAGGACGGTAGCCTGATCGGCTGGCGTGAACATGCTGGGAAGGGAGTTGTAGCGCAACAGGGTCTGTTGACTATTAAACAGGATGCCCGCCTGCTCAATCGCGAGGTTTTGCCGGTCCTGGTCGGGCAGAGTTTACCGGACCTTATCAAAAAGCATCGCCTGCAATCGGATGACATCCACTGGTTTTTGCCCCATTATTCCTCCGGCTATTTCAGAGAACCGCTGGATAACCAGCTGCAGGACATTGGGTTTTCCATACCCCAAGACCGCTGGTTTACCAATCTTGCCTACAAGGGCAACACCGGTTCCGCTTCGTTTTTTATTATGCTCGAGGAGCTGTTTGCCTCGGGAACATTGAAGAGGGGGGAGCGGATCCTGGGGTTCATTCCGGAGAGCGGCAGGTTTTCCGTCGGTTATGTCCTCATGACGGTGGTGTAGAACGGTTCAACATCATCGAGTTGTTTGTACAATAAGTTTGCTGAAAACGGTCAATTGCTCTGTTGTATAACGACCCCAAAATGGTACGAATCTACTAACCTTCTTGATGCTAAGTAGTTGCTGGATCTCTTTGCCAAGTGATGGGCCTCCAGGAGCCCAAGAACATGTTGGTCACAGTTATAAACTTCAACGGGACATACTTATTGTCAGTTATTGGATGACCCCTGTTTCATGGGAAGTAAATGAAAAGAACAACATCGGCAGCAATCAAAAAATTCTTGCCACCAGTTGAAAACTGGAGAAGAAATAAAAATTCTTTCCATAAAATCAGTGCGACTACCATCTGGACAGTGCGACTACCATCTGGAATTCACTATTCATACCGATGCATAGATTTGAGGAACAAAAGAAAATTCGATTTAGAATTCAGCATGCTAAATTGTGTTGGTCTTCCTAATCATTTGATAAAGAAAGAAAATGTTAACCAAACACTTCAGCGGACTGGAAGGGGCGCGGTTCTTTTGGGAAAGGCCTGAGGCCAGCCCGCTGAGTTCGATCGTTATCTTCAAAAACAGATCATCATTGACATATGCTTTTGTATGATGCATATTAATACATATGAGAACTACATTAAATATAGATGATGAAATCTTGGAAAAAGCTTCTTTGTTGACAGGCATCAAAGAGAAAACTTCTTTGATTAGGCTTGGTCTTGAGGCTTTAATAGCCCGTGAAAGCAGTAAGCGTCTTGCCATGCTTGGTGGTAGCGAGAAGGAGTTGCGTTCAATCCCGAGAAGAAGATCAACTAAATAAAACATGATTCTTGTTGATACTTCAGTTTGGATAAACTACCTCCGCGATGGTAATGAGCACCTGAAACTGCTTCTTATAGAAGGTGAAGTAATGTGTCACACACACATTATCGGTGAATTGGCATGTGGCAACATCTCAAATAGAAAAGAGATACTCTCTCTCTTGCAAGCACTTCCTAAAATTCCTCAAGTCGAATTCGAAGAATATTTATATTTTGTCGAACATAACCAACTGTATGGTAAAGGTATTGGTTTTGTTGATATACATCTTTTAGCTTCAGCATTATTAGATCAAGTAAAGTTGTGGACAGCCGACAAAAGACTAAAGGCTACCGCTTCTAAATTTGGTATAAATTACAAATAAATAAAAGATAACGAGTAAGGATAGATCGTGTGAGCGCAGCGAACCACGATCAAAAAGTAAAAGGGGTCAAGTCTCTCATTGACTTAATAAGTGCATTATATTGCTAGGGGCATATGTCCAGACCATTACGAATAGAACGTTTTCTGGCCCCGGAGCCTGAAGCCATCTTCGACGCTGTCTGTAGATGCTTTGAAACTACGAAAGGTTCGCTGATGTAATCCATACGAGGCAATAGGAATCCGGCAAGAGATACCGCTGTATAC
>CALZIH010000024.1 GCA_945787305.1 uncultured Desulfobulbaceae bacterium
CAAGTTATGGGGGGAGACAACTTCTTGAACATGGTTATGGCGCAAAAAGAGCAAGATTTCCATTATCTTGATGGATTCCTGGTCACGGACTTATACAGTGATATTCAAGAGATAACGCCTTATGGAAAACGGGCAGCCAAGGCCTTTAGATCACTCTTTAATAGCAACAACACAACCTTACCGGCTTCAGGCTTTGAAGGAATGGCAATTTTGCTCAATGCGATGAATCGTTGCTCTGCCCCAAAAAGCAAATGCATCAACACCCGACTGCATGATACGGTTGAGTTTGAAGGAATCATGGGAAAGATCTCTATCCGGAAAAACGGCAAAGCAGAACGGCCTCTTATTATTAACCGCATCCGGGGAAGACAAATGGATTTTGTTGTCAAAGTATATTAAACCCGATGGCATGGTCATGATAACAACGCAATCACTCAGGACACCCTCCCTCCTTTTTTTGGTTCCAGGCAAATTCCACTATCTCCTTACCATCTGCATACTGCTCTTGGCCGGTGGCTGTGCAACCCTGCCCCCGAATACCGAGAACCCAGAAACATTTACCCTGGAAAACACCTCAGATACCAGGATGGGTAAAGCCTACAAGGACCTAAAAAAAAGCCATTCTGACGAATCGGGCTTTCTGCTGCTCGGCAACGGAGTAGATGCCTTTACAGCCAGAGCAGTGCTGGCGCAACTGGCTGATCGCACCATTGATGCACAGTATTACATGATCCACAACGATATGACCGGCCTCCTTTTTGCCGACCAACTGATTAAGGCGGCGGACCGGGGAATCAGGGTTCGTCTGCTGATTGACGACATGGATCTTCAACATCGGGACCAGGGACTGTCCACCCTTGCCGCCCACCCCAATATTGATGTCCGGGTATTCAATCCATTCAGTCGTGAAACATCTCGGGTTATACAATTTCTTACCAGGTTCGGCTCTGTAACCCGACGGATGCATAATAAATCCTTTACCGTAGACAATCAGGCTACGATTGTCGGTGGTCGAAATATCGGTAACGAGTATTTTGAGGCAGACCCTGACCTCGCTTTTACCGATTTAGATATTCTGGCCATCGGAAAAGTTGTGAAAGAGGCGTCTGCCTCGTTTGACGAATACTGGAACAGCGACATGTCTTACCCTATAGCTGTCTTACGCCCCGATCTCGTTGAAAAAGGCGACTTGGAAGAAGGGCGAAGGAAACTTGCAGAATATCTGGAGCAGGAGTCGGTCGCAGAATACCGGCAACGAATGCTCAACTCAGATCTTGTTCAAGCAATCCGGAACAATACGTTGGAGTACCACTGGGGTGAAGCCAAAGTGCTTTCCGATCACCCGAACAAGCTGGAAAGCTATGATGAGGATCATGCCTATGCACTCGCTTCACAATTTGCGTTGTACATTGAGGGTATACACAAGGAGTTTCTGATCTTTTCCCCCTACTTTGTGCCAGGCAAAGAGGGGACCAAATTCCTTGGTGATTTGAGCCAAAAGGGTGTCCGGGTGCGCATATTGACCAATTCACTGGCCTCAACCGATGTCGGCGTCGTCCATGCCGGATATGCGCCATACCGTCGAGCACTTCTTCGGGCCGGGGTTGAACTCTACGAAATGAACAAGAACCTGAGCAAGGTCCAACTGAAGCACAAAAAAGGTATGACCGGTTCGTCAAAGGCCAGCCTCCACGCCAAATCTTTTGTTCTTGATCGAGAGCAGGTCTTTATCGGCTCACTGAACCTTGATCCACGATCGGTTACGGAAAACACGGAAATCGGCATCATGGTGACATCAACGGACGTCGCCAACAGCATGGCCGAGGCCTTTGACCGTGTTACGGAAACCATGGCCTTTCGCCTGGAATTGCATACCGACGATGAAGGCATTGAACTCATTTCCTGGCATGGCCTGAAAGACGGTGAACACCACGTCTGGGCAAACGATCCATACACCAGTGTATGGCAACGGGTTGGATTATTTTTCATGGGCCTGTTACCCATTGAATCCCAGCTCTGAAGCGATGCTCTTTGCACACCAAAAGAACAGGAACGGCTTATTTCCACCTCCAAGTTCGCTCCGGATTGTCATCCTTCTCTGGGTTCTCTTCTCTGGATGTGCATTCATCCCGGAACAGAATCAACTTGTTACCGCAACAAGAGGAACCCCCCTTTCACGAAGCCAGGGAGAATGTACGCAAACCATCTCAGCCCCTCAGCCAACAGCTGCTCAACTGCCGGGACTGTCTCCTGATCACATCTCTGTCTTTGACTGGAATATGTATAAGGGGCAGAATGCCGACTGGGAGGTTGATTTTCTGCGCCTTAGCCATGCAAAAGATATTATTTTATTACAGGAGGCACCGCTCAATAAGAATCTTCGGGATGTGCTACAAAAAAATAATCTCTACTGGAACTTGAACAGTGCTTTCAAATACAAAGGCGTGGAGACGGGAGTCCTGGTAGCATCGAAAATCAAGCCTGTTGCGAGTTGCGGCCTGCGTCAAACTGAACCGATTATCGGCCTGCCCAAAACAATCCTGATCAACAGATATATAATCACTGAGTCAACAGAGGACCTCCTGGTGGCCAACATCCACGGCATAAACATTTCCCTTGGCACCGGAGCCTACCAGGAGCAGTTCGATGCACTACTAAATATCTTAGACAAACATGCTGGTCCGATTATCCTGGCCGGGGACTTTAATAACTGGAGCGATAAACGTACCGTCATCATGACGCGCCTGATGGAGAATCTTTCCCTACAGGCTCTAACCCTTGATGGTGAAGCCAGGACAACCTTTTTTGGCGACCCGGTAGATCATATACTGTATCGTGGTCTGCAACCGGTTTCCTATGGGGTCCACCCGGTGACATCCTCTGACCACAACCCAATATCTGTGACCTTTCGGCTTATACCCACGCAACCAGGAACAGACCTAACAACATGGTAACCCCTTGAAACAAAAAACACTTATTTTAATGCTTGTATTTTTTTTCCCGGCAAATTTCGTCATTGCCTCAGAAAACACCGAAATAGAGTACCTGCTCTCCTATATAGCTAAGAGTAACTGTACTTTTATTCGAAACGGCAAGGACCACCAGGCAAAAAAGGCCAGCCAACACCTACGCATGAAATATGAGCACGTTCAAGGACGCATTAAAACAGCAGAGGATTTTATCGATAAGATTGCCACAAGAAGCAGCCTAACCAGAAAACCATATGCAATACGGTGTGCTGAGACACAAATGCCCGCAGACAGGTGGTTAACAAATGTACTGGCATCGCACAGGACATCGGAAAACAGTCAGCAACGGGGAAACACGGCACAGCCAAAAGCTCTACCCCGCCTGGATTTCAAAAAGTGATACGTTAAGTTCCTACGATATTTCTTCTTCGGGAATCCCTGAAGTACAGGGTACGCCTGCCTGACAGAGGCCACAGGCATAGGTGTCCAGCCCATACTGTGCTTTTATATACTCGTTCATTGTATGCTCGGTATATTGCATACACCTTTTTTTGTCATGCCCCTTCTCTGATATGGCATTGACAGGGCAGCGATCAATACAGGCCTGACAGCCCCTGTCGGTAAAGTGCAAACAAGAGGCCTGGTGGTGGTCATATGGCCTCGCGCTTGGCTCGATCTCAACTTTTGCTATCACCGACCCGACACGCACAGCCTTACCCACCGGGGTAATCAGACCATCACAGAGACCGAAAGTTCCCAACCCTGCAGCATAAGCGGCATGGCGTTCCGACCAGTTGGAGCAGGGGGCATAATCTCCCTGATCCGAACGGCTCCAAATCGGAGACAGCATCGGAGCCAGGGCATGCATATCCTTTTTTATCAGCTCGTCAACAACATGGTCCCGCAGACTGATGTTAAAATCCTCTCCCATGGCCCGTGTTCTGGCCCATCGTTCAGAAGGAAACTTTTTCTGGGCCGCCTGTTCCTCCCTGGTTTTAGCCGTTGAAGGAAGAATCCAGCTGATGATCGTGAGTTCCTCGGCCGTACAGCAGATGTGAGGAAAGTGATGCTCAAAAAAATCCAAGGGTGTGAGATAGAACGAACCGATATGTTGACGATAAAACGTATACAACCTGTCGTCACCACGGGAGAACGCAACCAGAGGAGCGTCGAAAGCCTTTTCGCCGGATTCCAGGCCGAGGCTGTTTTCCGGAGCATTCAAGGTATATTCTCTGATCAAGGACGAAAGCCATTGGCCCAAACGTTGCTCATCCTTCATAACATGCATCTCCTTATAAAAATTTATATTTCACAGGAGCTGTGTTGACCTTCTCATTGCCAATGGGAGTGTGGGTCATGCAGTGCGACAGCCTACGTAATTGAGGCAATGCACGGTTTTTCTTTGCATTCATTCACCTCTACTGTGACATGAGAGAGCTTGTTAAAACTGCTTAACAATTCCTTATAATATTCCGCCGACTTGGGAAAGTGGGTAACAAGCGATATTGTTGCTGCATAATGGTTTGGCCCAACCTTCCAGATATGCAGGTCGGAAATGCGATTATCCGAATCTTGTTCTATGCTTTCTTTAATGGAGTTTCGGTAGTCCTCTTCTATGCTTGCATCAAGCAAAATAGGACTGGTCTGCTGGACCAGACCGTATGACCACCGCGTGATGATAATTGCGCCTACTATACCCATTATCGGGTCGAGCCAATTCCATCCAAAATATTTACCTGAAACCAGAGCGACAATAGCAAGCAGCGAGGTCAACGCATCAGCCAAGACATGCAGATAGGCTGCGCGCAGATTATGGTCATGATGATGGTGGTCATGGGTATGATCATGATGGTCATGGGTATGGCTGTCTTTCAAAAGAAAGGCGCTTATGATGTTGACGAGTAACCCAAGGAGAGCAACTGCAATTGCTTCGTTAAATTGGATGGTTTGGGGCTCTATTATACGATAGGTGGACTCCACCAACATCACCAGAGCCACAACGGCTAGAGCTATGGCACTTGCAAAACCTCCCAGGACACTGACCTTACCGGTACCAAAAGTAAAAGCTGGGTTATGGGCATGTTTTCGCGCATAGCGATAGGCAAAGATGGTTATCAAAAACGCGGCCACATGCGTTCCCATGTGCCAGCCATCGGCAAGCAGGGCCATAGAGCCAAAAACACTGCCTGCAAGTATTTCTACAAGCATTGTTACAGCGGTAAGAATGAGGACGTATTGTGTACGACGCTCTCCTTTTTCATTTTTAACTGAAAATTCGTGACGGTGTTGCCAGTTATCCAATGTATGTACGTGCATTTATATCACCACATCACTAGCCATCAGGAGTTCAATAGGTTAACTGATTACCACTAAAGCTCAGCTTGAAAATAGAAATTTCTTTGCGCCTTTGAAGTAGGGGACTGAATTTTTTTCACCAATCCGGGATACAGATTAACTATTTTCTTATTATTCAAAGAATAAAGAGCCACTTCAACAGCCATCGATGGTGAAAATTATTCTGTCCCCGGTGCAGAAAAATATAATCAATCCTCTCGCCGACCAGGACTAGCTTTGCTTTGATGGCAACCACAATAGTTTATGTCTTAACATCTACACCGGTTCTTCATCGGCAGGTTCTTCATCCTCAACTCTCAACTCATGGTCCGCCAAGGCCTTCTTGAACAGACCGACATCAGGCAGATATTCCTGAAAGACGTCACCGTAAATCTCCCATATGGTGATGAAAAGAGCAGAGATGATGGGGCCGATAATAATACCCAGGATACCAAAGAGGGCGATCCCCCCCAGGGTGCCGAAGAGGACAAACAGGTCATGCATCTCGGTATCTTTTCCGACCAGTCGCGGACGAAGCACATTATCCAGATTACCGGCCACGGCCCCGCAAATGACGGCCAGAATGAGCACCCCGGTGAAATGACCTGACAGGGCCAGAATGACCAGAGCCGGACCCCAGACGATGGCCGTGCCGAATGCAGGGATGACGGACATCACCGCCATGACCGTACCCCAGAAGACCGAACCCTGAATTCCGGCCAGATAAAAGGCGAACCCGCAGAGTCCTCCCTGCAAAATACCAATGATCAGGGTGGACTTCATTGTCGCTCCGGCCACCGAGGTGAAGCGTTGTAGGAGACGCTCTTCATCATGATGGGCAAGGGGAAGATAGTAAAGAATTTTTTCTAACAGTACATCGCCCATGGTGAGGAAATAAAACATCACATAGAGCATGATCACCACGTTAAACAGGGCATTGACCGTCATCTTGGTCATCGAAGAGAGTGAATTGATCAACAGGTTGGAAATTATACCTACAGCCTGTCCGGCCTTTTCCAGAATCATATCCCGATACGGGAGGATTTGCTCATAGAATGGAACCTTTGCAAGATATCCTGTAATGACACTGGGCTCCTTAACAAAAGATTCCACCCACGGGGTCACCGATTGTCCCACATGTACTGCTTGGCCGGCCACTACACCCAGGAGAGCACCAAGGGGGATAAGGACCAGAAAAACGATACCGATGATTGTCAAAATGGAGGCCAGGTTTTCTCGACCATTCAGGTGTCGAGTCAACCACAGGTGAAGGGGGCTGACCATGGCGGAAAACAGACCGGCCATGAAAATAGCCATGAGAAACTGACTGATCATGGTCAGAAACAAGGCTGAGATAATCACCACCAGGACCATGAGGACAACTTTATTGACCAGTACGTTTTTTACCTGCATAATTCCGTGTCCGGGTTCAGGGTTTCGGGTTTCTTTTTCTCGCTGTCAGTGTGTTTCTTCTTTAATGGCATCTATCAGAGCAGAGGTAAGGAAGGTCAAGTCCTCCGGATCAATGATATAAGGCGGCATCAAATAGACAAGCCGGCCAAAGGGACGAATCCAGACCCCACGCTCAACAAAAAAACACTGCAGTGCTGCCATATCCACAGATTCCTTCATCTCAACAACACCGATAGCACCAAGAACCCGGACATCCACCACCTGCGGTAGGTCTCGGGCCAGCTCCAGCTCCTGCCGGAGTTGTTGTTCGATCCGTTGAATATTCTTCTGCCAATCCGACTGCAGAAGCAGGTTGATGGAAGCCGTGGCTACTGCACAGGGAAGCGGACTTGCCATAAAGGTGGGGCCGTGCATAAACAGACCTGGAGCCGTCTCCGAGATAACCCTGGCAATCTTTGTTGTGGTCAGGGTTGCAGCCAGGGTCATGTAGCCACCGGTAAGCGCTTTGCCCAAACAGCAAATGTCAGGTGTTACCCCTGCGTGTTCCGCGGCAAACAGTTTACCGGTTCGGCCAAAACCGGTAGCGATTTCATCAAATATCAGCAGAACATCATGCTGATCGCAGAGGCTTCTTAGACGGTCAAGATACTGGGGATGATAAAACCACATGCCGCCCGCTCCCTGCACCACCGGCTCCAGGATGACAGCGGCAAGCTCGTCACCATGTTTGGCAAGCAGGCGGGCCATTTCGGCAATATCGTTGTCCTGCCAGCAATCGTCGAATCTGCAATGGGGGCGGGGAGCAAAGAGTTGAGCCGGGAGGCTGTTGGCAAACAGGGTATGCATCCCGGTGACCGGATCACAGACCGACATGGTATGAAAGGTATCGCCGTGATAGCCGCCACGAACGGTGAGCAACCGGTGCTTTTCCGGACAGCCCCTGGCATGCTGGTACTGCAGCGCCATCTTCAGCGCCACCTCCACGCCGACCGAGCCGGAATCGGAAAAAAAGACCTTCTCCAAGCCGGCAGGCGTCAACTCCACTAACAACCGCCCAAGCTCTACAGCCGGTTCATGCGTCAGCCCCCCGAACATGACATGGGACATCTTTTCCGCCTGCTTCTGCAAGGCGTCATTGAGCACCGGATGATTATAGCCATGGATAGCCGCCCACCAGGAGGACATGCCGTCGATCAGCACGGTTCCATCCATCAAGATAAACCGTACCCCGCTGGCAGACTCGACCGGATAAACCGGCAGGGGCTCGCTCATGGAGGTGTACGGATGCCAGATATGTTCCCGGTCAAAAGAGAGCAGGTCGTTTACAGCCATCGCCCTACCCTGTAAAGGTAAAACCCAGGGCAGTGAGTTGCTGCAGATCCTGCTCAAGACTGCTGCCAACGGTGGTCAGATAGTTGCCGACAATGGCACCGTTGGCACCGGCGGTAAAGCAACGATACTGGTCTTCACCTAACTGCTGGCGTCCTCCTGCCATGCGAATCACCGCACCGGGGTTAATCAACCGAAACAGGGCAATTGTGACCAACACTTCCTGCAAAGGCAGGGAAGGCAGGTCCGCAAAAGGAGTACCGGCAATGGGCGTCAGAATGTTTATGGGGATGGATTTAATATCCAATTCACGCAGTTCAAAGGCCAGGGCAATTCGATCCTCCATGCTCTCTCCCATACCGATGATACCGCCGGAGCAGAGAGACATGCCCAACTGTTGGGCATGCTGTATCGTTTTCACCTTGTCCTGGTAACTATGTGTCGAACACACGGTGGAAAAATAGTTTTCACAGGCTTCCAGGTTACAGTGATAGCGGCTCACCCCGATTTTCGTGAGCTGATCGAGCTGTTCCTCGCTCAACAGGCCCATGGATGCACAGAGATCAAGCGATGTTTTTTCTTTGATCGCTTCGTATATAGCCTCCATCTGCCCAAGGGCCTTGTCGCTTATCCCACGACCGCTGGTTACCAGGGAGAGACGATGCACACCATGCCGATCATTGTCCTCGGCTTGTTCCAAGGCCTGTTGGCTATCAATCTGTTCATAACGTTCCACCCCGGTATGGTGACGGGCGGACTGCGCACAAAACCGGCAGTCCTCGCTGCAGTTGCCACTGCGGGCATTGATAATTGAACAGAGGTGAAAGTGATTGCCCATGAAATGGCGACGGACATTGTCGGCAAGAGCAATCAACGCCTCCGGATCAGCAGATAGAGACAGACAGAGTGCTGTCTCCCGATCGATGTTTTCACCACCGATCAAACGGTCATAGGTTATGGATAACAGATCTTGCACGGGCTTAACGCTCACAGTATGGGGTATCAACAGTTGGAGGCCCCTGGACAATCATCTCGGCAATGGTCAACTTGACCTTTGGCAGAAGATGCCGTTTGTCGCCCAACAACCTCGATTCGAGACCGACCATCTTCCTGAACAGGGAGGTTCTATCCATGGCCGGAGCATCCTGTTCCTGTGGGTATTTGTCGGCAACGATCTCCTGGCACCTGAAGCAGCCGGGGAAACGCATTGATTGACCATCAGGCCTTGTCATGGTAGCGGGAATACCATGCATCCGGCATACCAGCAGTCGATGTCGATATAATCCGCACAAGCCATTATCATTGAGCGGACAGAGTATTTGCGGCCGCTCCTGCCTGGCCAACTGACGGTTACTCTCCTCTACATATTTTTCCGCCCGTTCAATAATACCCCTTCGCTGTTCTTCGGTCAGTTCCAGTAAACCCTCCCAGAGATAAGCCCATTCACAATAGGTGTGGTGGAGAAAGTAGGAATCACAGCAATTATCCGGGCAACCTTGGCAGCTGAGACCAATCTCCGTTGCAATCTCATCGTAACCGGCCTCCATGGCCGCGTAAATATCGGCCAGTTCTCGCGAGAACTGGGGAGGCAGTATTATTTCTTTCATGGGTTTGTTCATGCATTTTCCTCAAAATGTTGCACCTGATAGGTGTCAACTTCCAGCTGATCTGACTGCCAGTATGTATCAGCCAGCCCGGCCTTTCGGCAAAGATGGCCAAGAAAAAGTCGCGGATCAGGTAACTGCTGCCAAACCTGGGGAAGAAACGTCGCTCCCGAACCACCGGCTGTCTTTATAATCACGCCGTCAATATTGGGCCGCAACTTGCTGATAAGGTCATCGCCATCACTGTAGCTCAGCGGTTCAGGTTTGCTCAATACAGAAATATCGATCCGCACCTCAGGCACTTCTTGGGCTTTGAGAGGAGCAAACCGGCTATCGTGAAAGGCAGAATTAACCGCATGTCTGCGCACCCCGTCAACTATTGATTCCATACCAGTCAGGCTGCCTATACAGCCCCGCAATGCTCCCCGTTTATTCAAGGTCACAAAGACACCCCGTTGCACCTGCAAATCGGGATCGGCAAGCTCCTCCTGCCGGACAGGATCGTTAACAGCCAGTTGCAGGTGCTCTGCAATAGTCTGGCGAACCAGCCTCACTAATACATACCCCTGCTCTTTCGTCAACATTGTTTCTCCCCCTCTGTTCTTTCTTTTCACCTTGTCCCAGTTTATTGTACAGGTAAATGATGTCAACGTGAAAATGTTCGGAGAAAACAGCCATAAAAATGCTTGTCGTTTTCTGCAAAGATCAATACATTAGCGAGTTAATTATCCTTGTTGCTCATACTGGAGACCAAATATGCGCTGGAAAGACGGGAGAAGAAGTACAAACATCGAAGATCGTCGCGGAAAACGTGTCCCCCGCGGAGTCAAGAGAGGAGGCGGTATAGGTATTCTCTTATTGGCCCTGGTCGGCATGTATTTCGGCATCGACCCTGCACTCATCCTTAATTTGGGCGAAAACATACAGACGGAACAAGTCGGAAGCCAGACACAATCAGCTGCCCCTTCCGCGCAGGAACAACAGGAAGCCGACTTTGTCTCTGTGGTACTTGCTGATACTGAAGATGTCTGGACCGGGGTATTTAACGAGGGCGGTGGAACCTACCAGAAGCCAACGCTGGTTTTGTTTACCGGTGCAGTCCAATCTGCCTGTGGTTTTGCGCAAGCTGCTATGGGACCATTTTATTGCCCTGGTGACCAGAAGGTCTACATTGACCTGTCCTTTTATCAAGATCTGAAAAATCAACTCCACGCACCGGGCGATTTTGCCCAGGCGTATGTGGTAGCCCATGAAATCGGACACCATGTGCAAAAGTTATTGGGTATCAGCGATAAAGTACATGCGATGCGCAGTGAGCTCTCGAAAAAGGAGTACAACAAGGTCTCGGTGCGCCTTGAATTGCAAGCCGACTGCTTTGCCGGTATCTGGGCCAATCGTGCGCATAAAATGCGACAAATTATTGAACCGGGTGATATTGAAGAAGCGCTCACGGCAGCCAGCCAAATAGGAGACGACCGACTACAGAAACAATCTCGCGGTTATGTAACTCCGGATTCGTTTACACACGGATCCTCGGCTCAGCGGGTGCGTTGGTTTAACCAGGGTTTTTCAACCGGAGACATCGGTTCCTGTAACACATTTAACGCACAATCCTTGTAATAGGTCAAAGCCCCTGGGCGTTCAGGGACAGTTCTCCCTTACTGTGAAAAGGGACCGTTTGGTTCAGGCGCCCTCCAAGCCTGAGCTTTCCTGCCAGCTCATAACGCAGAGACTGTAGCTCATCCTGCTGTTGATGATGCATTCCCTGTACCATCTGCATTACAGAGGAAAACATTTTAAGTGTGGATGCATACACGGTTACCGGTACAACACCGGTTCCATACGCAGGAATTTCCCGTGCCTCACTACCTATACCGCTGGCAAAATACTTGTCGTCAATCTTCAAATCACAGTTTACCCCCCGCAGGGCAAAAGAAAAATCGTTGGGATTCATAACCCGCAACTGAATCTGAAAAACAGCCTCAAGGGGTTTCATTTCCAACAGTTGTAGATCTATCAGTGTGACCTGAGGCTCTTCAATGGGTCTTCCCAAACCGGCACAGCCGGAAAAGAAAAAAAGGACAACAAGCAGTAATCCGCTCCAGGGTATACCTCTCTTTTTCCACATAACCTGCTCCTTTATTTTTTCTTATGAAGAAACGTTACTGAAGACGGGACGCAATGTCAACAACAGGTGCCAGGTGCACTTGACGCACCTGAAAAATAGAGGTATCTGTAGCATCGACGGAGGGATGCCGGAGCGGCTGAACGGGACGGTCTCGAAAACCGTTGTGGGGGCAACCCTACCCAGGGTTCGAATCCCTGTCCCTCCGCCAGCTTCACTTCCCACACAGCCCATATATATCTTTTCAATTTCCCTCAGTGATGGCGGCCTTTCGGCTTTTCTACCCTGGCCACAAAGAAATAGATTATTCCAAGGACAAAAAGTCCGATGAGTGGAAGCGCAAATTCTAAAGGCGTCGTCGTCTTGAAACTGGCCACAAAGACCTTCCTGATAAAAGCCACCAGAGCAAGTTCAACAAAAATCTTGACCTGAAAATGCCCTCCTTGAAGATGGTCAATTTCGGTGTGCAGCAGCTCAATCATCATCCAAAGAAGCAGCAGTGAGCCAAGCGCTTTAATCATGCCGTAATAGAACTCGTCGGTAAATGCTGTGTATATATCCATACACAGCAATCCAACCACTCCCAGCGCCATGGCCAGTAGCCCGGTTACAAGAATCAGGTTAAGGCCGTAGAGCATCCTGCCGGCAACACTGACCAGTTTTGACTCTACATTTTGCGATAAAAACAAATTATTGAGCTTTTCTTCCTGGTATGAACTCGTCAGCGCGGACAGGTTGATATCTAGAGCCTTATGCAGACTGGTGAGCAATTCTTCATCACAAACACCGTCTTTCACTCTGGCAGAAACCTGTTGCCGCAGGAGTTCCCTGACATAGGTCATGGCGCCGTCGACA
Source organism: uncultured Desulfobulbaceae bacterium (assembly GCA_945787305.1). GTDB lineage: Bacteria > Desulfobacterota > Desulfobulbia > Desulfobulbales > Desulfobulbaceae > DRLX01. The sequence continues at coordinate 12,630 of CALZIH010000024.1, forward strand.
TAATATCCTTTCAAACCGATTTTAACGTGAATCTTGCCGACCTTCTGGAGGCGCAAAAGGTATTGATGATCATATTTACTTGCAAAGACCTCCGTCAACCAACCTTTAAACGTCTCTTTTCTATGCTGAATGGCTTTTTCCGACTGAAAATATTTGGCAGTTTTGGGATTCTGGGTCAGATAATCATAAAATTCATCCGTTATGGAATCCAGATTCGGGGCTATCAACTCTCCGATTTTTCTTAAGTTCTCCTGATCCCGATCTGTAAACCTAAAGTTTGTCCTTATACTTTCAATACTTTCCATTTACACACCCTATTAGAATTTCAGAATGAGGAAGAGAAAAGGCTCTCGTTGTCAATGTCCCAATAAGCCTCAACGCCGATAAACCATAACATAGAGAAAAAAAAAAGGATCACCAATATAATGGTCCGATGGCAGAGATATCGTTCAGTTTTGCACCCACCCTGATCCTAGAGGCCCCGTCCAATTGTTCATTTCAAGAACGTTTCTGTTCACTTGATTCCTAACACCGATCTGATCGCTTGTGCACCTTTGGCGTAAAAAGGTAATTGCTGATAAGGGTCATAATAATGGCAAAGATAGCGGCTGCTAAACCGAGCAGCACATTGAAAAACGCAGGGGCTGCAAGGGCCAGACGAATAACGAGGGTTGACAGGGCATAACCTGAATTACGAAACACCGCATAATAGGAAGGCTGATAACATTGGGCCAAAAGCACTACCAGAATGTCGGTGATAATGAGCAGCGAGTAGAAACCGTGAAAAAAATCCGGATACTCCTGCCCTGTAACCATGTTAAAAATGGTGGAGCCGCCCATATATAAAAAAAAGCCGAGCAGAACGAGGGCGATCCCCTTTTTGGCGGAAACAAAGCTAAAGAGTTCCTGCGATTTTCTTGTTTCTCCCTGGCCCTTCTCCTGTAGCCTGTAGTACACTCCGAGCAGAGCAAAAACCAACAACGCTCCGAAGCCGTCTGATAAAATATACAGTACCGAATCTTTACTGCCCTCAAAAGTTATGGGCTCGGGAAGGTAGGACAACTCCTTAAAAGCGTTTCGTATCAGGATCAGGGACAAAATTTCAAACTGCTTGCCCACCGACCTGGAGAATGAGCAGGGAAGAGTAAAGATCAGGCTGATGACTTCCAGAATCAAAACAACGGTGAATGCCCCCATAATGGCAGAAAAATGATTCTTTGACAGGAGCGTGGACAGGTAACCCGGCAGCAGGCCTTGCCTGTTGAGTTCAATGGCGAACAGACTGATCAGGAAAAAGATGACAAGAAGTAGCGAAATTTTCCGGTGCATCTTCTCGTGTTCCCAGTAGTGGTGCAGAGGGTCAAAAATAAAGGTGCATTGTTCATAGATGAAATTCATGTTCTCTTCCTGTCAGGTATGAAGCTGCCCCGGCAAAAAAAAACGGCCGATTTCTGATACTGAAGTCGGCCGTTGTTCTTGCTACTCAAAAATGTTGGAACCTAAGGTTAGCAGCCATGTATGTCACTGTTTGTTGTAAAAGAAAACATTACTTCATATGGTGCATTCCCATTTTGCCGGCCCCTATTTTTTGCGGAGTCAACAACGCAAAGGGTATTACTTCTCCACCGTTTTCAGCGGCAAATTTCTCAGCGGTCTCTTTTTTTCTGAAGGGAAGGCCTTCCGGCCCCATGGATCCCATCACTTTTGAGCCGACAACATAGTACAGGCCATTTGCATATTCATAGCCGCCCCCCTGGAAAACGGTTACCCAGGTCGCCATGGCTACGGGTTTATTTTCCGTACTCTTATCCGGGCCGGCCATATATTTGCTCAGGCAACTGGTTGAACAGAAATGTAAGGTTTGTTTATCTTTTGTGAGTATCTGGGCGCGATGCTGGGGGTACCTGGCAGGATACATGCCACAGACCGTACAACTTTCCGTCTCTCCGGGTATTTTCACTTTCCCTTTCTTGATGCGGTTGGCGGCAATTTTTTCATACGCCATGTCCAGTTGCGCCGTAGCTTTAGCAAGCGCTGCTTCAAAACGCATTATCTCGCCGCCGTTATCGGCAACAAAAGCATCGGCTGCAGCTTGGTCGGCAAAGGCCAACTTGGAATTCATGGTCATGGTTCCCTTTGCTGATGAACCGACAACATAATAGGCATCACTGGCAGCAACCTCTTTTTCAGGTTGAAGATACAAAGCAACTTTGGCCTGTTCCGGCGCGGTGCCTGCCTTATGAGAAATATCGGCAACACAATGAATAGAGCAGGTGTAATGTTCACCTGCCGTATTTGCAAAAGAATGCCTGGTCCGGGCCCACATGTTTCGATTCATACCGCAATTTTCGCACTTCACTTTATCGGTAACCTGCTTTGGTTGCATCATAGGATGCATGACAACCGACCCCTTGCTCTCCATGGCCAGACAAACGCTTCCCACCGAGAACCCCATAAGGCTTAACAACAGGACAGCAACAACAGTTTTCCCCTTCATACATTCCTCCTTTTTCAACAATATATATCTTGTCGGAATCGTAAAAAGCCTCGCCACCGGCATCGCCAGGGCACAACCTGTTGATATTCCACACCATACAACAAGCACAGTTAATTTACGAAACCAACACTATTAATCGATCAGATACAAAAATAACACCGCACACTAAAAATCTTCAACTAAAATCATGCCGTACTGGCTCTTCTTCGCAACTCTTTACCTTTTATTGCCCTACATACTGTTATGACATTGGATTAAATACATATTGACTTATTGCATGTCAATTATTATTCTCACGCAACTTAATCATCCAATCAACAAATATGGAGGGTAGCAATGGCAGATCCGAAGGACATGTATCAATGTCAGGTAAGCAACTGTGGTTACATTTATGATCCCGACAGGGGAGAAGCAAAGACCAACACTCCGGCAGGCACAGCTTTTAAAGATCTTCCGGATGATTGGCAATGCCCGCACTGCGGATCTTCTAAAAAAACATTCAGGCCACTTGCGGGTCCAGGCTCAGTGGTTGCTGATGGTATTTAAGGTGTCGCATTGAGGCCAATCTCTATTGCACTAACCTGCTCAAAAGCCAACCACCTCTGCGGTGGTTGGCTTTTTCATTTTCTGCCCCCACCCTGGAACACAAAAGGATAATGATCTCAAAAACTCATGCTCCATCTAAAAACAGGATTGTAATCCCCTGACTTTTTGCCTGCGCCTTTGAATAACTGACACGGTGTACCATTTTTTGAGCATCATCAAATAGAGAGATCTCACCACCTTTGTTTGACAGTTGCACGTTTTCTCCCGATAAGCTGATGGATAAAAACTCACCTGCCTTTATGGTGAGTTCTTCAAAAACATGTACTTTATGGTTTTTATCCTTCAGGTGCCAGTTAACGAGGTTTTTATCTACGGCTCCCACGTTGACCAGAGTCACGTTCTCAAAACCCACATCATGACCGGATGGATTTACCATTGCAGAAATAATCCGAACCTGGCTTTGGCTACCCTCTACCGGAGGGTCATCGTCAACCACAGTACCCCCACCTCCAGAGACATCGGCTTCCTCGAGAAAGATCGGGTAAAATGTGCGTATATTTTGGCCGTTTGGCGAATGAAATAGTTTCATGTCATAGCGTGCACCTTCGATCACCCCAACTCGAGGCGCCCGAACCCCCTTATGCGCCCTGACAGTACCCAGGGCCATTAATCCTTCGACGCTGCAGCCCACAAAAAAACCGCCAATCTTTTTAAACAGGGGTCGAACAGCTCCCTCTTCGTAGTCCGGGGCATGCCAGCGGTAAGAAATCGTGACACTTTCAGGAAACAGTATTTGCCCGGCTTTTTGTTTGGAACCATGGTAGGATATACGATCATCGACAAGGCCTGGAAAATCAGGGGCGTTATCATCTCCTCTACGGGCGAATCCGTCATCAAGATAGTATTTCCACCAGAAATGATAGCCTTGTACTTTTGATTTTTCCTGCTCGCCAACAACAATATGCTCAAAACCGGAAAGTTCAGGGTCGCCGCCGGATGAAAATCTCCGAAACCACATCTCAACAATGGTGTTATACCAGCGTTCCTTGGTAATGGTTGTCCCTGTCTCTCGGGCAACATAGGCCCGTGCAACGTCCATTGGCTCGGTTTCAATGATCGCAGTTACGAAATCATGCACCTCCTTCCGTTCTTCCGGTGTATCGAACTCCGGCATTGGTTCAGGCAGGTTGTAATTATTGAATAATTTCCGGCACAGATCATAGGTCTGCATTTTTCTTTCCGGGATGTGAACTTCTGCAAGAACGCGTAATTCAGGATTTGCACTGTGAACAAGCTGGGAGTTTACCTTAACGAACCCGTGATCCTCTGACCCACTTTCCGTGTCAAGGATCGCTTCGACACCATTTTGTGCCTGATCAGCGTTCCAAATCTCCTGATAGATATCAGCCATTTCACCCCTCCCTTGTTGTAGATTAATGAAAGCTTGCCAGCTTCGATACGTTCGACAAATCGCCTGGACAGCAGCCAAGATGTTTACACAAACTAACTCTCTTCCCTGAATCCGTGACGAAAAACTATTGTTTATTTCTTGTACCTA
>CALZIH010000025.1 GCA_945787305.1 uncultured Desulfobulbaceae bacterium
AGGGGTTTCACGGCCTAGTTCTTGTTACATATTGACTTTATTGGTTTTTTACTTTTGGCACGGAAGTGGCTATAGAAAAGGCAAAGACGAACACAAGAGATCGTAGAACAAAAGCTGCGATCCTCACAAAACAAGCCAGGAGGAAAAGCCATGACCGCAAATACCAATACAATGACCAGAACCCGCACAAATGAAAGAACAAACGTTGCTGTTCAGACAGAGATCTCCAGAGGAGCAGTAGCGACCATGGTCGGTGCCGGTGCCATTGTCGGATTGTGGTCCTTTGCCAGCCTGGTTGGTGGCCTTGTGGTCGCCGGTGGCCCGATAGCTCTTGCTCAGTCCTGGTTCGGAGCGCTTCTCGGAATGTAGTCAAAGTCATTCCTTCTCCCTCTCGGAAGTTTCTCCTCCTTTACTTCCGAGTGAAAAGATAAACCCGGTGACTCCCCTTCCTGTCACCGGGTTTTTTTATGCCCGCTGTTCCCCACCATGGATATAGTCTCTGGGCCTATTCTGGTTTAACTGAAAAATCTAAAAGACGATCTCCTATGTTCTCATAGATATCCCGTCTGTGACCGATTGCCCAAACGATGACAAGTTTACTCTCAACATCAACTCTGTAAACGATTCGATAGCGCATGAAACGGTAAGATCTGAAGCTACTTAATTCAGCTTGAAGCTCTTTGCCCAGGAACGGATTTTCCGCTAACTCCTTCAAAGCCGCTTTGGCAGCTTTTTTTATTTCAGGATTGAGTTTCTTTGCAGCATTATTTGCCGAAACAGTGATCCTGATTTTATAGCGCATTAAAATGCCTCATCAAGATCGATCAGTTTACCTGTTTTTACATCCTTTGCCGACCCCTTAAGCTGTTTCATCATTGCAGCATCAGCCAAAATATCTATTGTCTCTAAAAAGCCTTCAAATTTTTTCATGGACAATAAAACGGCTTCCGGGACCCCATTTTTTGTAATTGCAATGGTATCGTTTGTATCGTGCAACTGCCTCACCATATCCAGAAGCTTTGCCTTTGCTTGAGTGATAGGAACAAATGTTTCGATTGTTTGCATGGTCGTAACTCCTTTTTGCAATGTTCTTGCTGGTTATTATAATGACCACTTCTACCGTGGCCAAGCTTACATCAACTTTTTTAGAAATCCCCTACAATGAACTGCTCGGCCATGCTGTAAATACCTTTTCATGTGAACCAGCCACACACATAGTCCTTGCTAACAAATACCAAGAAATACAAAGTTATAATCCCAGGCGCATAGCTTTAAAATTCTTGACTTACAACTTGCTGTTTTGTAATCATTATAACATTATCTGTCCGCTAACGTTCTACTTTTAGCAACGGTTATGGTTTGTGACCGGACAGCTTTGAGATGGAGCGAGAAGCATAACAGACGACGAAGAAGAAGGTGGGTATTAAATGGGTAAAAAGGCTTATGCAGGCCTGAAAGCATTCATCCCCCGGCAGAAGAATTGTTTGTCACATTCTCATGATATGATGGCACCAATCGAACGGGGTTAAACTCAGAGAAAAGGAGAAACAGTATGGTTGAAGAACATGTAGGCTGCAGCTTAAAAGTTGGTCAATGCGCTCCTGATTTTGAACTGGAAACATTTGATCCGCAACAGGGCGATTTTGGTAAAATATCACTCAATGATTTAAAAAATGCAGGCAAATGGACGGTTCTTTTTTTCTACCCGGCTGGTTTCACCTTTGTCTGAGCGACGGAATTCACTGCTCTGGCAGAGCAGCACGAAAAATTTCAGGAACTCGGCGCTGAGATCATAACGGTTAGTACCGATACGCAATTTGTTCATATGGCCTGGCAGCAGAATGAACGTTCCCTGGAACAAGTCAAATTTCCCATGGCAGCTGACCCAACAGGTAATGTTTCCCGTCTTTTTGGGGTCTATGATGAGTCCTCAGGTTTGGCACTTAGAGGTACTTTTATCATTAACCCCGATGGCAAGCTGTTAAACTCTGAAGTTAATTACTATAACCTCGGCCGTAATATTGATGAACTCCTGCGCCGGGTGAAAGCGAATATCTACTTGAATGAGCATGGCGACCAGGGGTGTCCGGCCCAATGGAAAAATCCTGGCGATAAGACACTTACCCCAGGACCACAACTGGTAGGTAAGGTGTATGAGGCGTTGAAATAATTTTTACCACCTTGTTACTACCATTTGGTAGCCATATCCCACACAGTAAAAGGCAGGTAGCTCCACTATCTGCCTTTTTGTTTAGGTAGACCAATAAAACCTAAGCTTCTCTACTTCTTGTTGTTCCTTCCGTCCCAAGTTACCTTTTTTTAGATGGATTGATGGCCTCAATCGGTCAATCTGGCAACCTCTTCCTCTATCTCCTGGGTGAGTCGCTCCAGAATGAACGAGTTCATACTGAAGGGTGTATGTTTAGCAATATATGTTAATTTCATATAGAGGGGTTCCGGTAGCCTGAGCGGGAGGTTTTTCATTACATCATCACGGATATGGGGCTCCTCCCAGGGATATACCTCTTCGTTTTTTGCACTGTCCTTACCGGCTCTTGCGGCAAACTTATCCAGGTCGGCTTCTTTTCTTCTTTTCGGAGTGGAACGTAGTGGAGTCTTCTTTTTATCAGCCACCATACACCTCTCTAAATAATTGATTCATTTCCTCGACAGCTTTTTTATCCAACTTCCATTCAGGCACCGATAACCCATCCCGGGCCGACTTACGAAAGGCGATACGATCACGAAGCACCGGTTCAACCAGAGCCAGGTGCTGAAAGTCTTCCGTCCTAAAAAACTCCCGTGTCTCCCTGTCTTCACGGACAGCGGGATTAGTGGAAACTCGGTTCAGAACAATAAAAGCCTGCATCTCTTCGTTTAACCCCTGGGCCATTTCCACCAGTTCATCCATCTGCCTGATGGTCCAGATATCAAACTGGAACGGTTGTACAGGAATGTAGGCACGATCACAGACGCCAAGCGCATAACGAAGTTCCATGGAATCGCGGCCTCCGGCATCAACAATAACCTCATCATACCGCTCAGCCAGGTCACGCACCTGGGATGCCAGCCCTTTACCGAATTTCTGCACACAGGAAATTCTAGGTTCGATCTCCGTGTCTTCCCGGACTGTTGCCCAAAACGACGCCGTCCCCTGCCGGTCAGTGTCCAACAACAATACATCTTTCCCCTGCAAAGCCAACATGGCAGCCATATTGGTTGCCAGGGTGGTCTTGCCGGTACCGCCTTTTTCACCACCAAATAACACAATACCCATGTAATGATTCCGTATTAATTTATGTAATTACCACGCAAACTCAGCCAATTTTGAATCAGGTTCTGTAATGTATTTATAATTCAAAGATTGTTTTCTACCAAAAAGTCATCCCCGCAAGGTGGGAATCCAGAATAGTTAGCTAGACCGCCTAGATTCAGGCCTTCACGGGAACGACAAGTAAAAAAGATGAAGTTCGACGGTAATCACATTAATGTATATTTTAACAAGTCATCCCATACTGAATGATATCATATCATACTTTACAAACACTGCAACAAAAGAGAAAACAACGATGCCCGCTGTTGCCTCTTTTTTTCCATTGAGGCAGCAATACATAGCACAACCGTGAATACCAATGTGGGGAATCAACAGCTCAGCACACTTATGGCCGCCACATTTCATTTGTTGATTACCATCCACACCAATCCGGGAGACAGATTAAATTTTTCTACTTAGATAAGTACCATACACCTACTTGAATAGTTATCTCCGGTGAAAATCATTATGTCCCCGGTATAGAAAAATAAAATCAGTCCCCTCGCCGAGCAGGACTAGCTGAGTTTTGATGGTAATCATATTTCATTTTATAATCGAAAGCCGTCATCAATCATAAAATGTAAGCCGATGTTGAAGCCTGCTCGTAAAACATGTCAGATCCGGCCCCCATGTCCTACAGCTACTCTATGTACACAACGGCGGCTCTAAGATTTGATTTCCTGGTGATTCGATCCTATATTTTCATTGTAGCCCATTGTTGATGCGGAGAGAGAGATGGCCTTTCAGAAACTACCTGACAACATAGGGATGATGTATATCCCGGATGCTAAAACCAAACCCCAAAGGCATAACTGTTCCGACTGTTTTTCTTGCCAGTGGTGCGGCAAGGAACGATGCCGAACCTGTCGGTCAACGTGCTGTCATGAAGTGAAAAACACCCATAATACAACCAATGGGATGAAGGGTGAAAATGGTGAGGAAGAGGGAGGAAACAAGTGACCGATTTCTCTTTGCAATTGACTGGGAGTTATTGACAAAATACTTTATGCTGTAAATCTATGAAAGACCTGATCAAACCCGAAAACAGCGCTGAAGCCCAGGCTTTGCAGTCGTTGCTGCAGCAGCATGGAATACAATCCCAGATGGTTTCTTTTCATGATACCGCTTACGACGGTCTTTTTCAGGCCCAGTATGGTTGGGGTGTTCTCCGGGTAGCGGATTCCGACCTGACTGAGGCAGAACAAATAGTGCAGCAATGGAAAGACGCGTCGCCCGGTGATATCCCCTGGCAGGATGAACCGCCAGAGCCGAACGGCTAACACCAGGTTACACCTGAAAAAGAGATGACGACACCTGTTCTCGAAGTAAAAAACCTAGCGAAACAATACGGTACCGTACAAGCGGTCAATGGCATCAGTTTCTCTATTAAACAGGGAACCTGTTTCGGCCTGCTTGGTCCAAATGGAGCCGGTAAAACTACCGCACTTGAGGTAATAGAGGACATTATTGCCCCCACTTCCGGAGAAGTATTGTACAACGGTGCACCCAAAACCGCCTCATTTCGCGAGGAGATCGGCATTCAGTTTCAGCACACTTCGCTGCTCAACTTCATGACGGTACGGGAAACCATTGTCACGTTCCAGAAGCTATACAAGGAAACGGAGCGTATCGAACACCTGGTAGAGTCCTGCAAGCTCAGCGATATCCTGGGGCAGATGAACAATAAAATATCCGGTGGTCAGGCCCAACGGCTGATGCTTGCCCTGGCACTGATCAACAAGCCGAAACTGATATTTCTGGATGAGCCGTCCACCGGTCTTGACCCACAGTCAAGGCGTTATCTCTGGGAAATCATCCGTGGTATACAAGAGAAAGGCAAAACCATTGTCCTAACCACCCACTCCATGGACGAAGCCGAATACCTGTGCGATACCATCGCCATCATGGACCAGGGTCGTATCATTGCCCGGGGCTCTCCAGCTGAGCTGATCGATCGATACTGCGAGGGCGGAACCATTACCCTTCCCCGGGAAAACATCTCCTTACCGCTGACGGAACTGCCGTTCCCGTACCGTGAGACCAATGGACGACTTGAGATAATGGTAGACCAAATCAATACAGGCGTTGAACAATTACTGGCAATGAAGATTAACCTGTCAGATATGACTGTCCATTCTCCCGACCTCGAAGATGTGTTCCTGAATCTGACGGGGAAAAAACTACGGGATTAATGCTGATGAGCTGGAAGCGGATGTGGGCCATGTTCAAGGCCAGAAATTACGAGTTTTTTCGCGACAAAGCAGCCTTTGGCTGGAATTTTCTGTTCCCGTTTCTGATTATTGCCGGTTTTGGCATCATTTTCGGGGGACGGGATTATTCAGGATTTAAGGTTGGTGCTTTTCCGCTGCCAGACCAAAAGGTTACGATCGCTGAAACCAATTTGCCAAAGAAATTCGCCACAACAAAGTATCTTGAATTCATAGGGTTCAAGAACCTTGACAAGGGCCTTGAAAAATTGCAGCATCACAAGATCGATTTCCTGGTGCGACTGGATTCGGCGGAGAATCAATACTGGCTGCTTGATTCCTCGCCAAAGGGATATATTGTGGAGCGACTGTTTCAGGCCGCACTGATTCCGGAAGGCTCGGGCTACGGTGAGAAGATCGAGGTACAGGGTGGGGATATTCGATATATTGACTGGCTGTTTCCGGGAATCCTGGCAATGAACATGATGTTCAGCGCCTTGTGGGGGGTTGGCTATATCATAGTGCGCTACAGGAAAAACGGTGTGCTCAAACGGTTGAAGGCTACGCCCCTTACGGCGATCGAATATCTCACCGCACAGGCCTTGTCACGTATATTCCTCTTGATGTTCACTCTGGTCATCGTCTGGATAGGAGCTGACCTGCTCTTTTCCTTCCACGTTGCCGGATCGTATCTCGACCTGTTCATCGTCTTTTTCTTTGGCAGCCTCAGCCTTACTTCCATTGGACTGCTACTGGCTGCAAGGGGGACAAGTGAGGAATTCACCAGCGGTGCCCTCAATTTTATCGCCTGGCCGATGATGTTTCTTTCCGAGGTCTGGTTCTCTTTGGAAGGAGCGCCGCAATGGGTAAAGACCTTCTCCCAGTTCCTGCCGCTGACCCACCTGCTGGCGGCTGCGCGCAAGATCATGAACGACGGGGCAACACTTTTTGAAGTGGGCAATGAGTGCCTACTCTTGCTCGCAATTACCTCGGTGTGCCTCGGCCTTGGCGCTATGCTCTTTTCCTGGAACGAATGATCCCCTGTTGATCAAGCCCGATCCTCAACAGTTTTCCTGAATCTGTGAGCAGACGGTAGCAGCTCAGGTGCGACAATTTGCCACATTTCTTTCATTGGCTTTCTCAAATATAGTTACAGGGAATATTTGCACGTTGTCAGGCAAAAGCGGCTAACCTGCACGGTAAAGAAACATAAAAAATGAGGAGGGAGAGATGATGAAACTTCTAAAAATGATGTTGTTGGGTGTATCTATTGCACTGCTTTTTGCTGGTTGTGCCACAACTAAAACTGCAGATACATCAAGTGACCGCCAGGATATTTTATATACTTGTGATTGTGGTCCCCAGTGTAAATGCAATACCGTTAGTACAAGCCCTGGCAATTGTGCCTGTGGTAAACCTTTAAAATGGGGCCACATCCTAGCAGTGGAAGGAAATGAAGTTGTGCTCTGCCAGTGTAACGAAGGCTGTCAATGCAAAGGTCTTGATCCCAAAGATCCTTCCAAATGCATGTGTGGAAACCCTGTCAAACGTGTAAACCTAGAAGGAACCGGTATATATTTCTGTAACTGTGGTGGTTCTTGTAAGTGCAATACAGCCTCAGATAAAGCAGGGAAATGTAAATGTGGCATGAAATTGAAACAAATTAAATAGGATGGTCTCGTAAAAAGTCAAAAACGCTATTTTCGCTGTACGGAATGACAATGAGTTATAACCTTACCGCTGTCGGTGGCGTGGCTTTTTAGGGCACCGACAAATAGGGAAAGTTGCCAACCCTGCCGGAAGGTAGGGACGAAAAGCTACGGGTCTCTTCAGATAGCCGGGCTGCCTTTGTAAAAAGGTAGTCCGGCTTTTTTTTTCAGCTCACAATGAATAAAAAAGATCAATTTCACAAAATAAGTAATTCTAACTATATGAATAAATTCGCCGCAGTGATTCAATACAGGTAAATCGACTGTTGGAGAGGTGAAAAGAGAAATTCAAAATACATTTTTGCCCTTAACACAACGTAATGGTCAACAATTTGAATTTTCAGCATAATTCAACATGCATTTACTTCTAAAGAATAGAAGGAATGATTCATCTTAGAGAAAAAGCAACCTAAATCAACCCATAGCCACCAGGCCAGGATGCTATATGGTGCATACGGATAGTTTAAGACATGATACCACTTGACCGGAATCTATTGATAACAGGAACAAGCATTTCTCTGATTGCTTTATCTTTTGCAGTTCTCAAGTCTTTTAAAGTAAAGCGAAGGCGAAAGCAAAAAAAAAGTATAGTCTGGAGAGCCTTAAGCCGTGAGATCGGCTACAGGCAAACCATGGTGCCATGTTTAAATGGCTTGGGATATGTCTATTTTGCTCTTGGTCAGCATAAAAAAGCCATTAAATATCACACTCAAGCCCTGGCCTTTGCTCGTGAGATTAATAATCGCAAAGAAGAAAGCATCTCGTTAGGCAGCCTGGGCCGTGCTTACCATTACCTCAATCAATACCACAAGGCTATTGCGTGTTACCGCCAAGCTCAGGCTTTTACCCGTGAGATCGGCGACCAGCAAAGGGAAGGCGACCATTTAGGCGACCTTGGAAATACGTATCGCTCCCTTGGAGAGTACGACAGGGCAAGGGAGAACCTTGAACAATCCATTGTAGTTTTGGAAGAAATCAAGTCCCCTAATGCGGAAAAAATGCGAAAGAAACTCGTCGAAATGGAAGCCCGGTAGAGATCACCAGACAAAATACAGCACAATAGTTATTGCGCAATATTGACTGGATTAATGCAGGAACAGTAGTTTCTCTTCACGGAATCAGGGTTTACTGGAAACAAAAAAAGCCTACCTTCCAATACGGCTTCTGATAAACTTGTCGATTTCAAGACCGATAAAACCGGGCAGCAGACAGATAAGGATAATGGGCCACCATTCTGCCGGGAACGGTGCGGTTTTAAACAGGGCGGAAACAGACGGAAAAAAGGTGGGCAGGAGCCTGGTTGTAACGCTGATCAGGATACCCAGCAAGAGCCATTTATTTGAAAAGGGACTGAAGGTAAAGGCTGATCGATTGACCGAGCGGGCACTGCAAACAAAGCCGAAATGGGCCATAAGAACTGCCCAGAAGGCGGCAGTCTGGGCCTGGGTAAGGAGAAGCGGATCAATGATCGTTCTCCCGGAAACTGCCGGAGCTCCAAAATAATGAAAGACCATAAAACCGCAGGCGGCAATGATTCCACCCATGATAATGACCCGCTGCACAAAAAGACCGTCAACAATCTTTTTATCATGCTCAATGGGCGGTCTTGACAGCAGGCCACTGGCCTTTTTTTCCATGATCAGCGGTATGGTGAGAAAAATCGAATCAAGCAGGTTGACCCATAGGATCTGCACCGGTTCCAGAGGAAGCCTGACCCCGAACAACGGTATAAGAGGAGCCATGAGGACAGCGCCCATGACCAGGAGGGCCTGACCGGCATTGGTGGGCAGCGTATAGAGGATCGCTCTTTCCAGATTATTCCAGGTATGACGGCCTTCCTCGACGGCTTTGACAATAGTGGCAAAGTTATCATCCGTGAGGATCATATCCGAGGCTTCCTTGCTCACTTCGGTTCCGGATATGCCCATGGCAACCCCGATATTGGCCGCCTTCAGAGCCGGGGCATCATTCACCCCATCGCCGGTCATGGCAACGATATGTCCATGTTTCTGGAACTGCCGGGCTATTCTCAGCTTGTGTACGGGGGCCACCCTGGCATAAACAGAAACATATTCCACCTGCTCGTATAGATCATCATCGCTCAGTTCATCTATCTGTTCTCCGGTCAACATGCGGGAGTTGTCCCTGGCAACAATGCCGAGATCACGAGCGATGGCCAGTGCTGTCAGTCCATGGTCACCGGTTATCATGACCGGCTTGATTCCCGCCTGCTTGCACATTGCCACGGCCTCAACCACTTCAGGCCGGGGCGGGTCAATCATACCTTTTAAACCCAAAAAGGTTAGTTCCCGTATGTCTTCCACGGTAAGGATGGCCTTAGACTTGGGCACTCTTTTATGGGCCATGCCCAGGACCCGCAGGGCATTGCCTGCCATTTCCTCGGCCGCCCTTATAGACTCTTCTCTCTGGAGAGAGACGCGCCGATCATCATACAGTTGTTCCGAACAGAGGGAGAGAATCTTTTCAGGTGAGCCTTTGACGAAAATAATGTTCTCGTCAATATTCTCATGGAGGGTAGCCATGAACATGGATTCCGAATTGAATGGAATTTCATCGAGCTGTTGCATGGTTTGCAGCTCCCCTGCCTTCATGGCGGAAACAATCAGAGCGCCCTCGGTTGGATCACCAATGATGTGATAAAATCCGTTTTCCTCTACCAGTTTTGAGGAATTACAGAGGTATCCGGCAAGCAGGGTTTGCCGCAGAGATGAATCCATATCCTGGTATTCGATCCTGCTCCCATCCAGAACATAATGACCCTTGGGATCATAACCAATCCCCACGACATTATATATTTTTCCGCCGGCATACACCTTCTGCACGGTCATCTCGTTTTTTGTCAAGGTGCCGGTCTTGTCGGAGCAGATGACGGTGGTGGATCCAAGGGTCTCGGCAGCCGGCAGCCTGCGGGTAAGCGCCTTGTTGGCTGCCATTGCCGAAGCAGAGAGGGCCAGGGTGGTGGTCACGATCATCGGCAGCATCTCCGGGATGGCTGCCACGATCAGGGATACTGAAGCCAGGAAGCTGTACACCAATTCATACCCGAAGAGATAGCCGAGAAAGAAATTGATGCTGCCAATGGCGATAATGGCGATAATCAGGGTATGGGTGAATTCCCGAATTTTTTTCTGCAAAGGGGTTTCAACCATGTCGGTTGTTTTCACCAGCACAGCGATTTTACCGAACTCGGTCTGCTCACCGGTGGCAACCACAACGCCCCTGGCAATGCCCCGCGTAAGAAAGGTACCACTGAAAACTATGCACTTGCGGTCTCCCAGGATGACATTGTTTCGATCCAGGGCATCACTTGATTTGCTGACCGGCACTGATTCACCGGTCAGGGCGGATTCATCAGTACAGGCATTACGGGCCATAAAGAGACGCATGTCTGCCGGAATTCTATCTCCCTCGCCCAGCACCACAACATCGCCCGGCACGACATCGCGTGACGGTATAACCAGCTCGGTATCGTCGCGCAGGACTTTGGTTTCAGTTACGATCATGCCCTGCAATGCTTCCAGGGCCCGCTCCGCCTTGCCTTCCTGGATGAAACCGAGGATGGCGTTGAGAATGACCACACCGATGATGACAATGGTATCGGCCCACATTGCATTGCCCATCAGGGAGAGAAAAGTGGTTATTGTGGCAGCGGCCAACAGAATATAGACCAGAGGATTGTGAAACTGCCGCAGAAAGCGGATAAGTGCGCTTGGCCTGCTTACCTTTAATTCGTTATACCCAAATTGTTTCAACCGCCCAATGGCTTCAGCCGAAGTCAACCCCTGTGGAGAAGTCTGCAGCCTGTGAAACACTCTTTCTGATTCAAGCCTGTGCCAATCGGCCACCTGATCTTTCATAGCAAAGTTTCGTTAAATAATGATTTCTATCCTGCTGAACTTAAGTCGCAAATGCAATTTTCTTTACACAAGGGTGCCTTAAAAATTAGGATTTTCGTTCGAGGTCAAGGTAAGCGAAGCCCCCGAGGAATGCGAATAATTTTACCACAGGCAGAATATTCCCAGGATAAAATTTTGTGATTACCATCAAAACTCAGCTAGTCCTGCTCAGCGAGGGGACTGATTATATTTTTTCTATACCGGGGGCAGAATAATTTTCACCGAAGATAACTATTCAATCATCTGTATCATTCTTATATGATAAGAAAATAGTTAATCTGTCTCCCGAATTGGTGAAAAAAATTCAGTCCCCTATTTTGAAGGCCGCATAGGCAATTCTACTTTCAAGCTGAGTATGGATGGTAATCAACTAAAATTTAAAGCATAACCCCGAGATCGGGCGAAAATACAATTATTCAAGGTAGCCTTTAATTTATCGGTGCAACAAGAATAAAAGCGGGACGGTACTTTTTTAAGCCAAGACCTTCTTCCTTGACAACGCCCTAGAGTTACCTAATTTTTAATGTGTGTATATGCGACAGGGAGCCTTTCCACAAAAAAAGTTCCTGTACGGAATAGCCCCTGCCCTGCACCTCACTCACACCCCAGGGGTAGTCCAATGTTAAAAAACAACATTGCGCTGACATTGATAATCTTTATACTTCTCTTCTTGGGCTCAACGGGACAATTAAGTGCAGACATGGTGTGCAAAGTAAGCACCCCCGCTATTGAAACCTGTACCCCCTACCTACTATTAGAATCTGCTGATATCAATATTTCCGGGCAAGACAGCTTTGACTTTAAAGGGAGGTACACCGCCTGTTTTCAAGTTGAGGATGTTACCATTAAGGGAAGGGTGAAACGTTTTTCCTTCCATGACGGTATAGATTTAGAACTTCTTGCCACAGAAATTCAAACATCTCCGAACATCTTCCATGACTTTCCCCGTACCATTGGCACGATAACGCTAAAAGAAACTCCTTTGGAAGGATATTTTTTCGATACCTGGGCCACTATCCGAACCCGTGGAGTATACCAGCAAGAGCCTTTTTCAAAAATAATCCATTGCAAACAAGGGAAGGTAACAGCGGAAGAGAGTTCGCTGCGGAATATATCTGCACCTGGCAAGGCTCCACCTGAAACTGAGCCGTGAAAACCTTTGCTTTAAGGTGTTTTTTCATAATGGCCAAAAACATCAAAACCAACGATATTTTTGCCGAGGAGAAATAATATGAAACAACATATAGAAAACTTCAAAAACCGTGAGATTGAAATATCTGAAAAAGGACAGCTGACCATTAATTCAAAGCTGATTGATTATGAGTACGACGGCACCAGTAAAAAGTGGTCATCAAGGTACCTGCCCTATTCGGAATACAACAGCTTACAGGAGCTGGCGAGAGCTATCGCCGACAGCACCGCTGAGTTTGTAAACACTTCGGATTAAAAAAAGGAGCTCTATTATGGCTATCAGAAAAGATGCAAATACACTGAGTAGCGCTGAACGAGCAGAGTTCGTCAATGCCGTTAAGATTCTTAAATCAACCGGTATTTATGACCAATTTGTTCTCCGTCACGCTAATGCGATTATGTCTGCCATCCATCGTGCACCCGCTTTTTTACCGTGGCATAGACGTTTTATATGGGATTTTGAAAAAGAACTGCAACGGGTCTCGCAGAACCCTGATCTCGGCCTACCTTACTGGAACTGGCCTTCAGGAGGAGCAACCGCATCGATGTGGGATGCAGATTTCCTCGGAGGAAATGGCGATCCGGGAACTCAAGTCGTTACGTCCGGTCCTTTTCGATCAGGTGAGTGGACCATCGTCAACTCCAGCGGAATTCAATCCGGTCCGCTCAGAAGGGCCTTTGGCCGCGAATCCTGGGCGCCGGTGTTACCGGCACAACAGGAAATTGACGATGTTCTCAGCGTGACGCCATATGACGTTTCACCCTGGAACGCAACCAGCAGTCCCAGCTTTCGCAATCAGGTTGAGGGTTGGATTGGCCCGAACCTCCATAACCGAGGACACGGTTGGGTTGGAGGATCAATGCTGCCCATGACCTCACCAAATGATCCGGTATTTTTTATGCACCATTGTATGGTCGACAAATTATGGTATGAATGGCAATTGCGGTTTCCCAACCAGGGATATCTGCCGATGAACGGAGGTCCATTCGGGCAGAATCTAACCGACCCTATGAACAACACGCCTTCCACCCCCATAGGACCGCGTCCAATTGATGTTCTCGACAGTACCGCACTTGGAATCGAGTATGATCAACTGCTACCGGGAACGCCTCCCCCCATTACCGATCAAGATGAGTCTGGTATCCTTATAGTTGCTGATGGAAGTATGAACGATGGAAACATCAGTGTACCCGGAGAAGTTGATCTGTTTCGTTTCGACATATCGGCTTTCGGCCAATACACCATTGAAACCGCCGGGCCGTCTGATACGTTTATAACCCTTTACGGGCCCGATGATTCTGCGTTGGAGTTGACATCTGATGACGATGGCGGACAGAATTTAAATTCCCGTATTGTCATGACCCTTTCCTCCGGCACCTATTACCTACGTCTGCGATTGTTCAGCCCGAATACTACCGGGAGCTACGCAATTCAGGTGCAGGAATCGGGTACGGCAGGCGTCCCCCAACTGATTGTAGGCGGTCCACCCCTTAATGCCGCAATTTCCGCCCAGAGCGAAAGTGATCTTTACCAATTCGATATAGTTAATCAGGGCACATATACCATTGAAACGGAAGGCACAACAGACACATTCCTCACTCTTTTTGGACCAAACAGCCAAACGACTGAAATTTCCAGAGACGATGACAGTGGTATTGGGCGAAATTCGTTAATCCGAATGGAGCTGGCACCAGGAGTATATTTTGCGGCAATTCGCCATTTCTCTGCTTTCGGTACCGGGCCATACAGCATTAGGGTAAGCAGTGGATGAGAAATAACATGCCGCCTACTAAACGCAAAACATGACTCACGAGGAGGTCCATGGCTTACTGTAACATGGCTTCCTTGAAGGTCGTCTCAATAGCTGAAATTTAGGGGCCACAATACCTTGGTGGCTTTGGATTAGGTATCGTGTTCCCGGTATTTCCACAGGAAAATACAGCTTCGACCCGGTCTTGTGGCGATTTTATAAAATAATAAACAATACAATACCAACATTTACTTAGTCGCTACCTGTCACACCACGCAGTGACGGTAGTTCCCCTTGCGATGTGACGTGTATTTTCGTCCCTGCTGTCGATGCGATCGGCATCCCGTCTGCCAGCCAGGCAGAGAGACAAGTCAACAACGGCACTATTACTTCAATTCGCCGGTAACACCGCTCATGGGCCGTAAACAATCTGTACACTTTCCCCTTTTCCACGCCCACAATATTTACGTTTTTTTGATAATCTTTTATTCGCCGACATGATTTCCCTTGTAAGGTTATCATATAATTACGCCACCACAACAAGCAGTTAAAAGCAAAACCCTTCTACCGGCGGAATCTTTTTTGTATTTTGGCACTGATTTCGCCATATCAGAGACAAAGGCTACCTAATCCAGGCGCCTGGAATAGAGCGGGCCAACCTCGGCAGATGGCTTTTCACGGATCAGCCAGCTGACCAAGATTGGCGGGTATTTCAGCGACAGACAACAAAAGACCGCAGGGTGTCCACGCCTGGATGAAAAATAGAGCAACGGCGGCTGTAAACTTGAGAATTATTCACTCAGGCACACTCGTATTATCCCTTTCTTCAGCCTTCGCCCGGAAAGCGATTTCTATTATATTTTGATGGTGATGAATATGGAGCGAAACGATTAATAACAGGGAGGATGGATAAATGAATAGGACATTAGGATGTGTGTTGTTGATGATGTTGTGTTGGCAAAATCCTGTTTTAGGTGCCACATTCAACAATCCTCAAGTGGAGGGATATGGGCTTGATTATTGCCGGGAATGGGCCAGCAATTGCGGTTTGCCGGCCGCACATGCTTTTTGCAGGTCGAAAGGCTTCAGCAAAGCTTCCACCTATCGCTATACAACAGATAACCAAAAAACGAGGGTGATACATGGAGGTCAGGTATGTGACGCACCTTACTGTGATCGCATTACACAGGTAGTCTGTCAACCAAGGGCCAGGACGTTTATTAATCCCCTGGTAGGAGGGTACGGCCTTGATTATTGTCGGGAGTGGGCCAGTAATTGTGGAATGCCTGCTGCCAAAAGTTTTTGCCGATCCAAAGGATATAGCAGGGCAATTGATTTTCATTATTTAAAAGATAATCAAAAGACTAGAGTCATAAACGGAGGTCAAGTTTGCGACGCGCTCTATTGTGATCGTATCGACAAAGTGGTCTGTCAATAGCATGTTGGAGGTTAGATTATGCAAGAATTTTTAAATCCAAAATCGATGTTGACCCCTGGCGGCGCAGGCGCCTTGTTAATGTTTCTTGTCAATGGGATCGCCTGTCAATTTCCCGAAATAGAGTCCCGGTACATGGCGTTAGTCATCAGTTTTCTTCTCAGCGGCATATTGATTATTTCTGCCAAAGCGCTGCTCAAAACCAACTTCATAGAAAAGGCCCTTTATTGGGCGCTGAACTCCTGCATCATTTTTGTTGTTGGCTTTGGCTCGGCAAATATTGCCAGTGAAATGAAGATTCCAAATAGAACCGAGGTCTCCTCTTTCTTCCTGTCCTTTGTACCTCAAGCCTATGCACAGGAACGACCACGTCAAACTGGCCGTGATGAGGTTCATTCAGAACCGTCCAGGCAACACAACAACAGGAAGGAAGCAGAGGAAATGAGAGCTATGCGGGAAGAAAATGAACGGTTAAAAGATGAATTGAACACAAGGAGCAAACAACAAGGCCCCTCAGGCTCCCGCTCCAGCACAGGTTTCTTTAGAAAATGGTAATACCCCAAGGTGCGCCATGTGTACAACAGGCGCCCATCACATTGGCGCACCGTTGCAATCTTTGCATGTTACCACCACTATTGATCTGCTAAAGCATCTCCAGACTACCCTTCAAAATTTACTCCCCCGGATTTCAGTACATCAGCTTTATTCTTTTTCCACAAAGGATGTTTGCCTTTGTGGCGTCTAATGGGATAAAAGAGTTCAACTATGATGAACTCATAAAAAGTCCAAGCGCCGTTTGCACTGATGGAAAACCACACAGACCTCGAACTCATAGACAAGGCGCTAAGCGGTGAAGCTTCATCTTTTGCAGCCCTTGCCGACCGTCATTATATGACTGTGTACAAGTTCGCCTATACATGGTGCCGGTCCAGGGAGGATGCCGAAGACATCGCCCAGGAGGTCTTTATAAAGCTTGCCAACAAACTCCATCTCTTTGATAAACGCTCGTTGTTTACCACCTGGCTCTACCGGATAACAGCCAACTGCGCCAAGGATTATATCCGCAAAAACAGTAAATGGACGAACAATAAACGTCCCGATCCCCTTGAAAACGAATGTATTGCCTCGCCCAATCCCGGTCCGGAAAACCATGTTATTGCCAAGAACATAGTCAGGGTGATTGATACATTACCCAACGAGCTGAAGGAAGCGATGCTCCTTGTTTATGGCCAAGGCATGAGTCACAAGGAAGCAGCCCAAGTCGCCGGCTGCGCGGAAACAACGGTTTCCTGGCGTATATTCAAGGCAAAAAGAAAACTGAGGAAGGTGTTATCATGAAACCATCTGATAATGATATCAAAAAAGCCTTCGAGCAAATGGATATTCCGGAGCCTTCAGGTTCGGCAAAAGACAAAGCGGTGCAGGAAGCACTGCAGGAGTTTGCAAAAAAAAATGCACGCATTGAAAAAAAATCCCAAGGATTTTTAGCGTTCATTCGTCGGATGGGTACAACCTTACAAAAAATCACTACAGTGAAAGGAGAACCCATCATGACACAACGACAATTTGCAACGGTTGGAATTCTGGTCATCGCCGTCGGCCTGGTCGTATCCATTGGTCCGCAGGTGTTACATCAATCTCAAACAACCAAGGACCTCCAGCCTCCGATAACGACAGACAGCTCGGAAATTGAAGAGACAGCACAGGGGAAACCAGCCATTCTCACACAAAACAACGAGACAGCCGAGTCGGCAAGTCCTGTTGAACAGAGAGCCAGACAAAATGAAAAGGACAATGTCGGCCATGTAACAAAGGCACCAGAACCGCAGAGCCGTGAGATAACCGGTGCCCGGGTTCGTAAAGAAGAAAAGCCGGCTGTCGGCTCACCATCCGCAGCGGCACCGATGGCGAAGAAGAAAATCGGTGGCAAGGCGATGATGATGGACATGAGCACCAGCAGTATTCCAGGCCGGTTGGCCATTGAAGGCGAATCGAGCATCGACGCGCCCGTACCCGGTTATTACAAAGATGAGGGCAGAGACAAGTTTACGGAAATAAAGATCAATCCCATCAAACTAGTTAAGGATGAACCGGTAAGCACCTTCTCCATCGATGTTGACACCGCCTCATACGCATTTGTCCGCAGGCAGCTGAACAACGGTGTCTTGCCGCAAAAAGACGCGGTCCGGGTCGAAGAGTTGATCAACTACTTCAATTACGATTACCAGATGCCCGAAGACCGTTCCAAACCGTTTAAACCGACGGTGGCCCTGTATCCGAGCCCCTGGAACAACAACACCAAGCTTCTTCATATCGGCATCAAGGGTTATGACAAAGTCGCATCCGTAAAACCGCGCGCAAATCTTGTTTTCCTGCTCGATGTCTCAGGGTCGATGAACAGCCCGGACAAACTGCCTTTGCTTAAAAATTCTTTTTCCATGCTGGTTGATTCCATGGACCCTGAAGATACCGTGGCAATCGCAGTCTATGCCGGAGCTGCAGGAACAGTCCTTGAACCGACCAACGTCAAGGAGAAGGGTAAAATTCTCGCCGCCCTCAACAAATTGCAGGCGGGCGGTTCCACAGCAGGCGGTCAGGGTATCCACCTCGCCTATACCCTGGCCGAAATGAACTTTGACAAGGACGCGGTTAACCGGGTCATTCTGGCAACAGATGGTGACTTCAACGTTGGCATCGCCAACCAGAATGAGCTGCAAAGTTTTATCGAGCGAAAAAGAAAAACCGGTATATTCCTTTCCGTGCTCGGCTTTGGGCAGGGCAACTATAACGATGCACTTATGCAGGCTTTGGCCCAGAACGGCAACGGCAACGCAGCCTATATCGACAACCTCAATGAAGCACGTAAGGTCCTGGTTGACGAAGCAGGATCAACCCTGTTCACCATTGCCAAGGACGTCAAGATTCAGATCGAATTCAACCCTGACAAGATACATGACTATCGCCTGATCGGCTATGAAACGAGGATGCTGAAGCAGGAAGACTTCAACAATGACAGGGTAGATGCCGGAGATGTCGGCTCGGGGCACAGTGTTACAGCCATCTATGAAATTACACCTTTGGAAAGCAAAGAGAAATTGATCGACGACCTGCGCTACCAGAAAGCCGCTCCCAAACAAAAGGTTACCCCCAGCAATGAGTACGCCTTTCTGAAAATACGCTACAAGCTGCCGAAGGAAGACACCAGTAACCTGCTCACAATGCCCATTACCCAGGAGCAGGATTTTGCTTCCATCGAGAAGACACCTTTAGACATGCGGTTTGCCGCTTCAGTTGCGGCATTCGGACAGGTGCTGCGCAATGGCCCCTACACCGGGGAATTCGGTTATGACGATATAATCAGACTGGCAGAACCGGCAAGGGGCAGAGACCGGTTCGGCTACAGGTCGGAATTTGTGAACCTGGTCAGACTGGCCAAGACCGCCAGGGGTATGTAGACTGCAATGGCATGACTTATGAAACGATAAAAAAGCGTTCTGGGTTTTTGACACCCAGGAACGCTTGCATGGTCTAATTCAAGAACTTGGTTGTGGTCAACATCCTGAGGGATTTTGTTTTTCGCCAAAAAACTTCGCCGGTAAAAACCATCATCGATGAAAAAACCGACCAATGCGGTTCATAATTTCACAGGGCATCTCGAATATAGTGGCTAATATTCCTCGTTGCGTACTTCT